>NZ_JBIAXM010000027.1:0-119264 GCF_042896695.1 Streptomyces sp. NPDC001270
ATAGAGGGCCGCTCCCCGGTTTGCTTAGGGGGGCTTGCCGTCTCGCTTGATAGGTACCGTAGGCAAAGTGAGGGGCTGTGCGCAACCCCCTCTCGCGGTAGAGTTTGATAGCCCCCCTAGGCGCGACGGTTGGAGAGCAGTGGAAGACGACGTGAAGCGGGTCGCTGAGATCGCGGCCCCGGTCGATCGGGCCAAAGCGGCAATCGACCTGATGGCGACCTACCAGGGCCGGGTGCTGGAGCTGTCCCGGATTCGACGCGAGGCGATTGAGGAAGCACAGGCATCTGGCATGACTCAGTCCGAGATCGCCGTGAAACTCGGCGTAAGTCGCGGTCGCGTGGGGCAACTCGCGTCCGCCGGTCCGCCCCCCGAGCGCGCATTCTTCGGCACGGAGCTGGTGACCGTGTCGCTCGGCGGAAAGTACGAAGCGGGCAAGGGCCCCGACCAGAACCCAAGTGAGGTGGTGACCAGGGAAGACCTCGACAACTTCGAGCACCTGCGGAAGCTGCTAGGCAGCATGAAGCTGGACGCTCAGTACGAAGTGATCCCGCCCACGGGCATCGTAAACCTGAACCGGGACAACCACGTGGTCATCTGTGGCCCCCGGTTGTCGCCCATCGTCGCCCAGGTACTGGAAGGCGACGACAACCTTCGGTTTGCGAAGGATCGGGCCTGGCACCTGGTGGACCAGAAAGCCGGGAAGGAGTACCGCTCGCCTATGGACGAGGACGGTTCTGCTGGCGACTTCGGTTACCTCGGACGGCTTCCCCGGCTCGACGGCCGTGGGACGTTCCTCTACATCGCGGGTGTCCACGCCATTGGCGCCAACGGCGTGGTGCACTACCTGGAGAACAACCTCGCTGAGCTGTACCGAGAGGTTCGTACCCGCCGGTTCTCCACCCTCATTTCGTGCCGCTACGACCCCAAGACCCTCGAAGTGTTGGAGAGTCGTCGCGTCACTCCGCTCTACCGACACGAGAGCTGATCATGCGCGTCTGCATTGACACACGTCCGGGCGGTGCCGTTCCCAATGAGGACTGGGTGGCTGGCACCCCCACCCTTGCCGTCGTGCTGGACGGACTCAGCACGGCGGGTCTGGCCACGGGATGCCGCCACGGCGTCCCGTGGTACGTGGCACATCTCGGCAGCCACCTCGTGGCCGCCTTGTCCGAGCCGGAACGGCCTCTCTCGGACGGCTTGGCGGAAGCACTCGAACGCGTGGCCGCTCTTCACCCTGAGTGCGATCTCGGCAATCCAGGCACGCCCTCGACCACTGTCGCGATCCTGCGGCACCGGTACGACGCCCTTGACCACTTGGTTCTTGCGGACTCACCCATCGTTCTCGACGGCCCGCAGGGCCATTCACTCATCACCGACCTACGGGTGGACGACGTACTTCCCGAGTTGAGGGCTGAGGTCGAGAGGCACGAGACCCACACTGAGGGGCACAGGGAGGCCCTACAGCGCCTCGTACTCGCCCAACGGCGAATCCGGAACACGGCGGATGGGTACTGGGTAGCCGCTTCCGGCCCGGATGCGGCAGAGCATGCACTGACCGGAACCACCCCGCTCGGGGAAGTCCGCGCCGCCTCGGTCATGTCCGATGGAGTTTCCCGGCTTGTGACGGAGTACGGCATGGCCACCTGGTCCGAAGTCTTCGCGACGCTCCGCGCCGGGGGTCCTCAAGAGCTGATTGAGACCGTGCGCCAGGTCGAGGCCACCGACCCCACAGGTCGCCGTTGGCCACGCTACAAGTCCGGTGACGACGCCTCCGTGGCGTTCTGCGAATGGTGACCCCGAAGTGGACGAACCCCAA
Source organism: Streptomyces sp. NPDC001270 (assembly GCF_042896695.1). Taxonomy (NCBI): domain Bacteria; kingdom Bacillati; phylum Actinomycetota; class Actinomycetes; order Kitasatosporales; family Streptomycetaceae; genus Streptomyces; species Streptomyces sp. NPDC001270. The sequence continues at coordinate 1,817 of NZ_JBIAXM010000027.1, forward strand.
GCTCAGGGGGCGATCGACGAAGCTGTTGGCGTACGCCAACCCGTACGCCAACAGCAGCGCACAACCACAGCCGACCGAAGACGCCCACGGCCTACCTGATCAGGCTCCCAGCCTCCCAGGCACGGCCTGAAAAGCGGAAGGTCGCCGGTTCGACCCCGGCCCCAGCCACCCTCGCTGAACTGCGCAAAGACCCTCGTCGGGAGTATCGACGGGGGTTTTTCACTGTCGCAGGGGGTTCCGGAGCCAGCCTGCCAGGCTCCCCGGGCGTGTCGTGTCGCCCGAGCCGGTGAGCGGTGACGGCCGGGCGGGCGAAGCCGGCGGACTGTCGTTCAACTCGCCCTCAAAGCCGCCCGGTCGGCGGTCGGCGGCCAGGGAGCCGGCCGCGCTGAACCACGTCACCGGGTGACGGCAACCGGGGCAGGGGTAAATCGTTCGCCACCGATTTCCCCGGGATGAGATCCTGGACCGCGTATGTCTGCATATCCCGCTCCCGCCCCAGGCGCCCTGGCCCCCCGGCTGACCGAGTTGTCGCTGCGTGACGCGCACCGACTCGGGCGGCGGCTGGAAGGTGCGCGCAAGATCCGTAAGCCGGAGGCGCGTGCCGCCGTCCTCGCCGAGATCGAGGCGGACATCGCACGGGCCGAAGAGCGTGTCGCCGCACGGCGGGCGCGCGTACCGGCCGTCTCGTACCCCGAACAGCTGCCGGTCAGCCAGAAGAAGGACGAGATCGCCGAGGCCATCCGCGATCACCAGGTCGTGATCATCGCCGGTGAGACCGGTTCCGGCAAGACCACGCAGATCCCCAAGATCTGCCTGGAGCTGGGCCGCGGGGTGCGCGGGATGATCGGGCACACCCAGCCTCGCCGGATCGCGGCGCGTACGGTCGCCGAGCGGGTGGCCGACGAGCTGAAGACGCCTCTCGGGGAGTCGGTCGGCTGGAAGGTGCGTTTCACCGACCAGGTGAACCAGGACGCCACCTTCATCAAGCTCATGACGGACGGCATCCTGCTCGCCGAGATCCAGACCGACCGCGAGCTGCGCGCCTACGACACGATCATCATCGACGAGGCCCACGAGCGGTCGCTGAACATCGACTTCCTGCTCGGGTACCTGGCGCAGCTGCTGCCGCGGCGGCCGGACCTGAAGGTCGTCATCACCTCGGCGACCATCGATCCGGACCGGTTCTCACGGCACTTCGGCGACGCGCCGATCGTCGAGGTCAGCGGCCGGACGTACCCGGTGGAGGTGCGCTACCGGCCGCTCCTGGAGGAGTACACCGAGGACGCGGCGGACGCCGACCGGGACCAGATCACCGCGATCACGGACGCGGTGGCGGAGCTGATGGCGGAAGGTCCGGGCGACGTCCTGGTCTTCCTGTCCGGTGAGCGGGAGATCCGGGACACGGCGGACGCGCTGGAGAAGAGGAAGACCCCGCGCGGCGCCGGCGCCGACTGGCAGCGGACGGAGATCCTGCCGCTCTACGCCCGGCTCTCGCACGCCGAGCAGCACCGGGTCTTCCAGCCGCACTCCGGTCGCCGGATCGTGCTGGCGACCAACGTCGCCGAGACCTCCCTCACCGTGCCGGGCATCAAGTACGTCATCGACCCCGGCTTCGCCCGCATCTCCCGCTACAGCCACCGTACGAAGGTGCAGCGGCTGCCCATCGAGCCGATCTCCCAGGCGAGCGCGAACCAGCGCAAGGGCCGCTGCGGCCGTACGTCGGACGGCATCTGCATCCGGCTGTACTCCGAGGACGACTTCGACGCCCGGCCGGAGTTCACCGACGCCGAGATCCTGCGTACGAACCTCGCGTCCGTCATCCTTCAGATGACCGCGGCGGGCCTCGGCGACATCGAGAAGTTCCCGTTCATCGACCCGCCGGACCACCGCAACATCCGCGACGGCGTGCAGCTGCTCCAGGAGCTGGGCGCGCTCGACCCGGTGCAGAAGGATCCCCGTAAGCGGCTGACGCAGACCGGCCGGAAGCTGGCCCAGCTGCCGGTCGATCCACGGCTGGCCCGGATGGTCCTGGAGGCCGACCGGAACGGCTGTGTGCGTGAGGTCATGGTCATAGCGGCCGCGCTGTCCATCCAGGACCCGCGGGAGCGCCCGGCGGACAAGCAGACCCAGGCCGACCAGCAGCACGCCCGGTTCAAGGACGAGACGAGTGATTTCCTCGCTTTCCTCAACCTGTGGCGCTACCTCCGGGAGCAGCAGAAGGAACGGGGCTCGTCGTCGTTCCGCCGGATGTGCAAGCAGGAGTTCCTGAACTTCCTGCGCATCCGCGAGTGGCAGGACATCTACACGCAGCTGCGGACCGTAGCGAAACAGATGGACATCCACCTCAACGAGGAGGACGCCTCCGACGACCTGATCCATGTGTCACTGCTCGCGGGTCTGCTGTCGCACATCGGCATGAAGGACGTGAAGACCACCGGCGGGGAGAGCGGGAAGGGCGCCGGGAAGAACGAGTACCTGGGCGCCCGCAACGCGAAGTTCGCCATCTTCCCGGGTTCCGCGCTGTTCCGGAAGCCGCCGCGGTTCGTGATGTCGGCGGAGCTGGTGGAGACGAGCCGGCTGTGGGCGCGGGTCAACGCCAGGATCGAACCGGAATGGGTCGAACCGCTCGCCGCGCACTTGGTGAAGCGGACGTACAGCGAACCGCACTGGGAGAAGGACCAGGCGGCGGTGATGGCGTACGAGAAGGTGACGCTGTACGGCGTACCGATCATCGCCGACCGCAAGGTCAACTACGGCCGGATCGACCCGGAGGGGAGCCGCGAGCTGTTCATCCGCAACGCGCTGGTCGAGGGGGACTGGCGCACCCACCACAAGTTCTTCGCGGACAACCGCAGGCTGCTGAGCGAGGTCGAGGAACTGGAGCACCGGGCCCGCCGCCGGGACATCGTCGTGGACGACGACACGCTGTTCGACTTCTACGACCAGCGGGTCCCCGAAGACGTGGTGTCCGGGGCGCATTTCGACTCCTGGTGGAAGCGGCAGCGGCACGAGCAGCCGGACTTCCTGGACTTCGAGCGGGAGATGCTGATCCGGGAGTCGGCGGAGGCGGTCACCAAGGCCGACTATCCCGATGCGTGGCGCCAGGGCCCGCTCAAGTTCCGGGTGACGTACCAGTTCGAGCCGGGTGCGGACGCGGACGGTGTCACCGTGCACGTTCCGCTCCAGGTGCTCAACCAGGTCACGGCCGAGGGCTTCGACTGGCAGATCCCGGGCCTGCGGGAAGAGGTGGTCACGGAGCTGATCCGTTCGCTGCCGAAACCGATCCGGCGGCATTACGTGCCCGCGCCGAACTACGCGAAGGCGTTCCTGGAGCGGGCCGTGCCCCTTCAGGAGCCGCTGCCGGTCACCATGGCGCGTGAACTGAAGCGCGTGGTGGGAGTACCCCTCGAAGCGGACGACTTCGACTGGTCGAAGGTCCCCGACCACTTGAAGATCACGTTCCGTATCGTCGACGAGCGGCGCCGCAAGCTCGCGGAGGACAAGGATCTGGAGGCGCTGCGGCTGCGCCTGAAGCCGAAGGCCAGAAAGGCGCTCTCGCAGGCCGCGGCGGCGACCGCGGAGCGCACCGGCGGCGAATCCCTGGAGCGCTCGGGGCTGACCGACTGGACGATCGGGTCGCTGACCCGCGTCTTCGAAACGCGCCGGGCCGGACAGCCGGTCAAGGCGTATCCGGCGTTGGTGGACGACGGCGACACGGTGTCCGTGCGGCTCTTCGACACCGAGGCGGAACAGGCCGAGGCGATGTGGCGGGGTACGCGCCGGCTGATCCTGCGCACCATCCCGGTGAACCCGGCGAAGTTCGCCGCCGACCGGCTGACGAACCCGCAGAAGCTCGCCCTGTCCGCGAATCCGCACGGCTCCGTGCAGGCGCTGTTCGACGACTGCGCAATGGCGGCGGCGGACCGGCTGATCGCCGATTTCGGCGGTCCGGTGTGGGACGAGGAGTCGTACCGGAAGCTGTACGACAAGGTGCGGGCGGAGATCGTCGACACGACCGTCCGCGCGGTCGGCCAGGTGCAGCAGGTGCTGGCCGCCTGGCAGTCGTGCGAACGCCGTCTGAAGGCGGTGCGCAGCCCCGCCCTGCTGGCGAACCTGGCGGACGTCCGGGCCCAGTTGGACGGGCTGGTGAAGCCCGGATTCGTGACCTGGGCGGGGGTGCGGCGGCTGCCTGATCTGATGCGCTATCTGGTGGCGGCGGACCGCCGGCTCCAGCAGATGGCGACGGGGGTCCAGCGGGACACCACGCGCATGGCGAAGGTGCATGAGATGCAGGACGAGTACGCGTGGCTGCTGGAGCAGTTCCCGCAGGGCCGTCCGGTGCCCGCCGCGGCCCTGGACATCCGGTGGATGATCGAGGAGCTGCGGGTCAGCTATTTCGCGCACGCCCTCGGGACGGCGTACCCGGTGTCGGACAAGCGGATCGTGAAGGCGATCGACGCGGCCGTACCGTAGTCGTGTTGGCACGCTGAGTGAGTTCGACCAAGGGACGCACCCTCCTGTACAGTCTCTTCTCGCAGCGCAACGCACGAATGGCGCCGCGGATCCTCCCCAGTCGTCAAGGCTTCCGGGAGGGGTCGTCTGGTCCTGTGGAGCAGTTTGGAGTGCTCGCCACCCTGTCAAGGTGGAGGCCGCGGGTTCAAATCCCGTCAGGACCGCAGTAGAGAAGGGCCCGTCCCGGGCAAGGGGCGGGCCCTTCTCGTGTTCCCGTGCTCCGCGCCGCCGCGTTCCCCCGCTTCCGTGCCGCTCTACCGGCCGTCCTTGTGCGGCCACTGTGCCGGCCGTCCTTGTGCGGCCGCTGTGCCTACGGCTCCGGTGCCGCCGGAGCGACGACCTGTCCCCGGGTGCGGCAGCGCGGCCGGTTCCCGTGCCGCTGGTTGCGGTGCCGCCGTGCTGCCGGTTCCCGTGCCGCCGTGCCGTTCCGCTTCCGGGCCGCTTCCCGGCCGTTTCCGGGCGGCCCCGCGCGGCCGGATGGGGCCGGGGCGGCCTTGACGGCGTCACATTCCGCGGGTACCCAAGGAAGAGGACCCGTCCCCTCGTACGGGCCCGTGGAGGTGGCACATGGCGGCAGCTGCCAGGCACGAGACGCGGGCGCTCCTGAGGGCGCATCTGTCGGCTGCCACGTCCTACCGGCATCTGACCCGCCACTGCGCGATCTGCCACCGTCTGCTGCGCCTAGCGATGGATTCCGCTCCGCCGGCCGTCGAGGTCCCGGAGGACGCCACCGGGGTCGAGAGCACCCTCCCTGCGTGACCACCGTCGGCCCAACGGCCGTACCACGGTGGGTCGATGGGGCCCGAAGGCGCGCTCCGACAGGGGCCGTGGACAGGACCTCTAGCGCACACAGGCCGACGGCAACAAGCTCCCGAGCATGTGACGGGTGTCACCGAAGGAGTTTTTGAAAAGGTGGCGCTTACGCTTGTCCTACAACTGGTCGATTTAATATGTGCAATTGCACCACTCTCCCGTCCGGTTCACAGTGGTTCCGACACCTCTCCCCAGACTCCGACAAGGCCGCTCACAGACCCCCGCCACCCGGGCCGCCGGCACACAAAAAAGATCGCGCTGGACCCGGCGGAGTCCAGCGCGATCTACGACGCACCCTGTGTCGCTGCCTAGAACACTGCGATCGGCTTGGGCGTGGGCCCTGTTGGGGCAGGTCCCGCGTCGCTTGGAACTAGGGTTCGGGCGCCGCGACCAGTTGGGGGACCAGCCGTTTTGCCCGGTTATGGAGTTGTTCAGGCTTCGCTGCGCTGCTGCGGAATACCCGCGAGCAGTGCGCGGACCTCAGCCTCGCGGTAGCGGCGGTGCCCGCCGAGCGTACGGATGGACGTGAGCTTTCCGGCCTTCGCCCACCGCGTGACCGTCTTCGGGTCGACGCGGAACATCGTGGCGACCTCAGCCGGGGTCAGCAGCGGCTCGGCATCAGGGGTGCGAGCGGTCATGAGCGGCCTCCTCGGGAGAACCGACGTTTCTCGGTTCTTTCCTCTAAATTCTGCACCTTGACCCGCGTTGCCCGATATGGCGGACGCGAGTCGAGTCGGTTATAGGACGAACGGCTTGTCCTCGGCACTACAACTACACCATCTGTCCAGCCGCGTCGGCCAAACCGATGGAATTGCCCTCCCAGGTGTTCATCAGCGACGGAAGCCGATGGACCATGTCATAGCGGACAGTCACGCCACTGTGACGATCAGTCACAGTGGCGTGCAGGTGTCACCAGACCCCCCTAAAGCGAGCAATGCGGAGCCCCTCCCGGACTCCTTGTCCTATTTTGGCACGAGGAGGGGCAAGAGACGCAAGGGCCGCTTAAGTGCAGTCCATCACCCTTACAGGGTCTTGATGACCCATGAGGCAAAAGACCGGATCAGGACCAACGTCCCATCACGTAGGGAAGTGTCGTCGACCGTACGACGTCCCCGCCGTCACGGCCGTGACCCAGGTCACTTTTGACATACCGTCAGTTCGCGGAGCGGAGATCCCGGACCGTCCGCCAGCGTTCCACGAGCCGGCCGTACGCCTCGCCCGCCGCCTCCCCGTCGCCCCGGCGCAGCGCGTCGATGCCCTCGGCCACGTCCGCCGCCGAGTGGTCCCCGGCCAGCTCGCCCGGCGGCACCACGTGCACCAGACCGCCGTAGTCCAGCTCCACCAGCGAGCGCGGATGGAACTCCTCCAGCCAGCGTCCGACGTCCAGCACGCCGTCGATCAGCGGCCCCTCGTCGACCGCCTCCTTGAGCGTGCGCAGCGCCCGCGCCACCCGGCGCCGGGCCTGCACCATCGGCGTGCGGTAGCGCAGCAGCGGCGGCGTCTTCTCGTCCGCGCCCTCGGCGTACTCCCGCTCGTCGTCGGAGACCAGGACGAACCAGCTCAGCGGCACCTGCCAGGTCGCCGTGCGGATCCACGGCCGGGCGTCGGGATTGCGGACCAGCCAGCGCTCGTAGTCCTGGGCGGCCTGGCGGCGCACGACCGGCGGCAGCACCGCGTCCAGGACCGCCGGCGGCAGTTCCCCGGTCGGCTCGCCCAGAGCCTGCCAGCCGCGCAGCCGGGTGCGCCAGGGGCAGACGCAGACCACTCCGTCGACGTCCAGCACGAACGCGTCGCCGCTCTCGTGCACCGGCACCGGGATGGGCGGGGTGGGCAGCAAGTCGGCCAGGGAGCGGCGCAGTTCGTCCTGGTAGGAGGGGCGGTCGGGGCGGCGGGCGTAGCGGGCCCAGTGGCCGCGCTCCGGCTCCGGGAAGGCGGCCAGCGGCTCGTACACACGCAGGTACGTCGCATAGGGGACGATCACCGAGGACACCTTGGGCACGCCTGCTCCCTCCCCATCGGGCCCCGCTCGAAACCCGTGCGCGGCCCGTACTCGGACCCCGTCCGAGCCGCGCTCGGACGGACGGGAAACCACTGCAAATCGTGCCACGCCGAGGGGCCCGCGGACGACGCGCCGAAGTGATCCTGAACACTGTACGGATGGCGGGCGGCACAGGCTCTACGCTCGTGCCACGGCACCCCGCCGCCCTCCCCCGCTACCAAAAGTGCGGGGGTACCCCCAGGAGCCGCGTCTCCACCCGCCGCTACTTACCCGGGAGTCACCACAGTGACCGACGTGACCAACGGCGTCCTGCACACCCTGTTCCACTCGGACCAAGGTGGACACGAGCAAGTCGTGCTCTGTCAGGACCGCGCCAGCGGCCTCAAGGCCGTCATCGCCCTCCACTCCACAGCCCTGGGCCCCGCGCTCGGCGGAACCCGCTTCTACCCGTACGCGAACGAGGAGGAGGCCGTCGCCGACGCCCTGAACCTCGCGCGCGGAATGTCGTACAAGAACGCCATGGCCGGACTCGACCACGGCGGCGGGAAGGCCGTGATCATCGGCGACCCGGAGCGGGACAAGACCGAGCGGCTGCTGCTCGCCTACGGGCGGTTCGTGGCCTCGCTCGGCGGGCGCTACGTCACAGCCTGCGACGTCGGCACCTACGTGGCCGACATGGACGTGGTGGCCCGCGAGTGCCGCTGGACCACCGGCCGTTCCCCGGAGAACGGCGGCGCGGGCGACTCCTCCGTGCTCACCGCCTTCGGCGTCTACCAGGGCATGCGCGCCTCCGCCCAGCACCTGTGGGGCGACCCCTCGCTGCGCGGACGCCGGGTCGGCATCGCGGGCGTCGGCAAGGTCGGCCGCCACCTGGTGCGGCACCTGCGGGACGAGGGCGCCGAGGTCGTGATCACGGACGTGCGCGAGGACGCCGTACGCCACATCCTCGACCAGCACCCCGAGGGCGTGACCGCGGTCGCCGACACCGAGGCGCTGATCCGGGTCGAGGGCCTGGACGTGTACGCGCCCTGCGCGCTCGGCGGCGCCCTCGGCGACACCAGCGTGCCCGTGCTCACCGCCAAGGTGGTCTGCGGCGCCGCCAACAACCAGCTCGCCCACCAGGGCGTGGAGAAGGACCTCGCCGACCGCGGGATCCTCTACGCGCCGGACTACGTGGTGAACGCCGGCGGTGTCATCCAGGTCGCCGACGAGCTGCACGGTTTCGACTTCGACCGGTGCCGGGCGAAGGCCGCGAAGATCTTCGACACCACGTTGGCCATATTCGCACGTGCGAAGGACGACGGGATTCCGCCGGCCGCCGCGGCCGACCGGATCGCCGAGCAGCGGATGGCGGAGGCGCGGACGGCGCACTAGTGCTCCCCTCGCGGAGGCGCCGCGCTCCGCGGTCGCTCGGGTGCGGCTCGGGCACGGCGGGACGCGCCCGCGCGGCGCAGCCGCATGCCGTGTGTCGGCACGGTCACGCGCCCTTCGGGGCGCCACGTTCGCACGTTTGAGCGGTACCCGCCGGACGCAAGGTGGAGAGAACTCTCACTTCGTCCGGCGGGTCGTCCCCCGATAAGTGGTTAAAATCGCCATTGACCAGCGAGGACGGGGCACCTCGAAGGTCCGGTGCGGACGCGCGTCCTGTGGGCGACGTACCGTATGGCCGCGGGCTCAGGTACCGTGGGAGCCCTACGGACCGGCCTCTCCGCGGAGAGTCCGTTCCAGATCATGAACGCGTGTCAGACTCTGGGGCCGTCGAGCCCCGTCGTTGAGGGGGTCGAGCCATGGGGCGCGGCCGGGCCAAGGCCAAGCAGACGAAGGTCGCCCGCCAGCTGAAGTACAACAGCGGTGGGACGGACCTCTCACGCCTGGCCGAGGAGCTGGGCGCATCGACGTCGAACCAGTCGCCGAACGGCGACCGCTTCGAGGAAGATGAGCACGACGACGACTTGTATTCACGCTACGCCGACCTCTATGAGGACGACGACGAGGAGGACGAGGACGGCCAGTCCTCGCAACACCGTCGCGGCGCGTGATGCTTGCAGCGGCCCAGCCGCTTCTTCCCGGTCCGGGGCCCTTAGCACCGGGCCGGGTTTCGTGCTGTCGTCACGGACACCCGGCCCCGCGCCGTCGCCGGACCGGGCCTACGCGTAGTCGCCCACCAGTTCCGCACCCGTGGTGTGCTCGCCCCGGTCGGTGATCTCGCCGGCCACCCAGGCCGGGACGCCACGGTCGGCCAGGGTAGCCAGCGCCGCGTCCGTGGACTCCGCGGGCACCACCGCGATCATGCCGACGCCCATGTTGAGCGCCCGTTCCAGCTCCAGGCACGCCACGTCGCCGACGTTGCCCACCAGGCCGAAGACCGGGCCGGGGGTCCAGGTGGAGCGGTCGACGACCGCGTGCAGGCCGTCCGGGACCACCCGGGCCAGGTTGGCGGCGAGCCCGCCACCGGTGACGTGGCTGAAGGCGTGCACCTCGGTGGTGCGGATCAGGGCCAGGCAGTCCAGTGAGTAGATCCTGGTCGGCTCCAGGAGTTCCTCGCCGAGGGTGCGGCCGAACTCCTCGACGCGGGCGTCGAGGGACAGCCCGGCCTGGTTCAGCAGCACGTGACGGACCAGGGAGTACCCGTTCGAGTGAAGCCCGGACGATGCCATGGCGATCACCGTGTCACCCGTGCGGATGCGATCCGCGCCCAGCAGCCGGTCGGCCTCCACGACGCCCGTGCCGGCGCCGGCGACGTCGAAGTCGTCCTCGCCCAGCAGCCCCGGGTGCTCGGCCGTCTCACCGCCCACCAGCGCGCAGCCGGCGAGCACACAGCCCTCCGCGATGCCCTTCACGATGGCGGCCACCCGCTCGGGGTGCACCTTGCCCACACAGATGTAGTCGGTCATGAACAGCGGCTCGGCACCGCACACCGCGATGTCGTCCATGACCATGGCGACCAGGTCGTGGCCGATGGTGTCGTAGACACCCAGCCGGCGGGCGATCTCGACCTTCGTGCCCACGCCGTCCGTGGCGGACGCCAGCAGCGGCCGCTCGTAGCGCTTCAGGGCGGAGGCGTCGAAGAGACCGGCGAAGCCGCCGAGGCCGCCGAGGACCTCGGGCCGCCTGGTCTTCTTCACCCATTCCTTCATCAGCTCGACGGCGCGGTCGCCCGCTTCGATGTCGACGCCCGCGGCTGCGTAGCTGGCACCAGTGGTCTCAGGCATGACGGTGACTTTCGTGTCGTACGACAGGTGTTACGGACGACGGATCGCGTCCACCGCGGCCGGGACGGCCGGGCCGGCCGCCAGCTCGGTCTCCAGGAGCCGCTTGCCGAGCAGCTCGGGATCCGGCAGCTCCATCGGGTACTCGCCGTCGAAGCAGGCGCGGCACAGGTCCGGCTTGGCGATGGTGGTCGCCTCGATCATCCCGTCGAGGGAGATGTAGGCCAGCGAGTCGGCGCCCAGCGAGACACCGATCTCCTCGATGCTCATGCCGTTGGCGATCAGCTCCGCGCGGGTGGCGAAGTCGATGCCGAAGAAGCAGGGCCACTTGACGGGGGGCGAGGAGATCCGGATGTGGACCTCGGCCGCGCCCGCCTCGCGGAGCATGCGGACCAGGGCGCGCTGGGTGTTGCCGCGCACGATCGAGTCGTCGACGACGACCAGGCGCTTGCCCCTGATGACTTCCTTGAGCGGGTTCAGCTTCAGGCGGATGCCGAGCTGGCGGATGGTCTGCGAGGGCTGGATGAAGGTCCGGCCGACGTAGGCGTTCTTGACGAGGCCGGAGCCGAAGGGGATCCCACTGGCCTCCGCGTAACCGATGGCGGCCGGGGTGCCGGACTCCGGGGTCGCTATCACCAGGTCGGCGTCGGCGGGCGCCTCCTTGGCGAGGCGGCGGCCCATCTCGACGCGGGAGAGGTACACGTTCCGGCCGGCGATGTCGGTGTCCGGACGGGCCAAGTACACGTACTCGAAGACACAGCCCTTGGGCTTCGCTTCCGCGAATCGCGACGCCCGCAGACCGTTCTCGTCGATCGCCACGAACTCGCCGGGCTCGATCTCCCGGACGAAGCTGGCGCCCGTGATGTCGAGGGCGGCGGTCTCGGAGGCGACCACCCAGCCGCGCTCCAGACGGCCGAGCACCAGCGGGCGGATGCCCTGCGGGTCGCGGGCCGCGTAGAGGGTGTGCTCGTCCATGAAGACGAGCGAGAAGGCGCCCCTGACCTTGGGCAGGACCGTGTGCGCGGCCTCCTCGATGGTCAGCGGCTTGCCGTCGTCGTCGACCTGGGCGGCGAGGAGGGCCGTGAGCAGGTCGGTGTCGTTGGTGGCCGCGACCCGGGTCGAGCGGCCGTTGGTGTCCTTCGGCAGCTCGGCGACCATCTCGGCGAGCTGGACCGTGTTGACCAGGTTGCCGTTGTGGCCCAGGGCGATGGATCCGTGCGCCGTGGCACGGAACGTCGGCTGGGCGTTCTCCCACACGGAGGCACCGGTGGTCGAGTAGCGGGCGTGACCGACCGCGATGTGACCCTGGAGCGAACCGAGCGAGGTCTCGTCGAAGACCTGGGAGACGAGGCCCATGTCCTTGAAGACGAGGATCTGGGAGCCGTTGCTGACCGCGATTCCCGCGGATTCCTGACCCCGGTGCTGGAGGGCGTAGAGCCCGAAGTACGTGAGCTTTGCGACCTCTTCACCCGGAGCCCAGACACCGAAGACGCCGCACGCGTCCTGGGGGCCTTTCTCACCGGGGAGCAGATCGTGATTGAGTCGACCGTCACCACGTGGCACGGCACCGAGTGTAGGCGAGATCGACCACTGGTCCGAATTGGCTAACGGCTCTCTGATGCCGCGACGGCATCGGTCCGCCGTCCGTCACGGTTCCGCGACCGCACTGAAGCTTTCGCCGTTTTCCCTGGTCAGCGTGAGAGTGCGATGGTCGATTCGGTACTCGGCCGAGCCGCCGAAGAAGCGCAGCAGGCTCCTTTCCACATGCATGAGTGAGGCGTCGCACATCATTCGGGTGGTGAGGGGAGTGCCCAGAGTGATATGTGAGTCGCGGACCGTGGCATCGGCGGACACGCTGTTGCAGCCGAGACGGCCGGTGACCTTTGCGTGGCCCGTGCCGGATCCGTTGTCCCTGTCGGATCCGTTGCCCGTGCCGGATGCGTGGCCCGTGCTGGATCCGTTGCCCGTGCTGGATCCGTTGTCCCTGCTGAAGACGAGGTGGGCCGAGGCGCCCCGGGGCAGGGAAGCCGCGGTGCCGTCCGCGCCGAGTGCCGTGATCGTCCACTTCGTACCGCGCAACGGGGCGTCCGGCTCGTCGGTCAGCCGGACGGTGTCCCCGGACCGGCTGGTGAGGACCAGCTCGCCGCCGCCAACCCGGGCGGTGAGCGGGTCGTCGGCGAGGGTGCGGGCGAGTGTCCGCTCGAAGTCCATGGGGTCCATGGGGTCCATGGGGTCGATGGGGTCCATGGGGTCGATGGAGTCCACAGGGTCCGTGGGGTTCTTGGGGTCCGGGGGGTCCAGGGGGTCCTTCGTACAGGCCATCATGGTCGTCTGGGTGGCGCCGACGCGGAGGCGGTCGCCGTCGAAGGTGGCTGCGGCGCTGAACTGGTTGCAGCCGTAGCTGCCCCGGATCCGGCCGTCGCCGAACTCGGCGTAGGTGCCGGCCGGGGCGCGCCGGGTCGCACCGTCCACGGTGACGCTGCCGACGTTCCAGTGGACGCCGGTGACGGCCTCCCGTACGGAGCCGGAACCGCCGTCCGCGCGCTCGCCGCCGCAGGCCGCGAGCGGCAGCAGGACGACGGCGGCCATGAGGGTCGTTCGCTGCCTGTTCCTGTCCATGGTTCTTCGACGCGGCAGCCGCGCCGTCGGTTCACTACGCCATCAGCGGCAGCAGCCCGCCGAGGTCCGCGCGCTCCCCGCTCGCGCTGACCTTCGCGTCCGCCAGGGCGTCCGCCCAGGTCAGCCGCCCGCTGGCGAGCCTGATCCAGGTGAGCGGGTCGGTCTCGACGACGTTCGGCGGCGTACCGCGGGTGTGCCGGGGGCCTTCGACGCACTGCACGACGGCGTACGGCGGGATGCGCACCTCGGTGGAGCCGCCGGGCGCGCGCACGGCGAGCGCGTCGGCCAGCAGCCGAGTGGCCGCGGCGAGGGCCTGCCGGTCCTGCGGCACCGCGAGGCCGGGCACGGCGGCGTTCAGGTCGTCGGTGTGGACGACGAGTTCGACGGTACGGGTGACCAGGTAGTCGGCGAGCGGCAGCGCGCCCGCATTGGTCTCCAGGACGCGGGTGCCCGGGTGGGCGTCGAGCTGGGCGCCGAGGCTCTGCTCGACCTCGGCGAGGTAGGCGCCGAGGTCGGGGTGGCGCTCGGCGAGCCGCCGGGTGAACTCGTCGATGGCGGCGGCACTGGCGGAGGTGGCGAACGGCCAGTCGAGGACCGTGCCCTGTGGCCGCGGCGGCTCCGGCCGGTCGAGCGAGCGCCCGACGGCCGTGACCGCCATCCCGATGTGCGCGACGAGTTCGCGCACGGTCCAGTCGCCGAGCCGCGTGGGGAGCGCGAGCTGTTCGGGCCCGAGGGTGCGGACGGCCTCCCGTACATTGCCGAGCTGGGCGAGGACCGCCGCGCGGGTCCTGGCGGGGTCGTAGGTCCGGGTGCGCTTCTTGGCCGGTGGCATGGCGGTGAGCCTAGGCGCTCCGCCGGGGTGGCCTGGTACGGCCCCGCGTCCCTTCAGGGCAGCGGCGCACCTGCGGCGGACCTCGCCCCCGGCCCGGCCCCGCGGTGGTCCGGCCCGTCAGGTTCTCCACGCGAAGGCCCCGCCCGTCGGGAACGTAACGGGCGGGGCCTCGGCGTACGGACCGTGGTGGCTAGGCGAGCAGCGCCGGGATGGTTCCCTCGTGCGCCTCGCGCAGTTCGGCCAGGGTCAGCTCGAACTCGCCCTGGAGCACGACCGCGTCACCGTCCACGACGCCGATGCGGACGAGGGGGAGACCACGGGCGCCGCACATGTCGTTGAAGCGGACCTCCTCGGAGCGCGGCACGGCGACGACCGCGCGGCCCGCCGACTCGGAGAAGAGGAAGGTGAAGGCGTCCAGGCCGTCCGGTACGACCAGCCGCGCGCCCTTGCCGCCGAGCAGCGCCGACTCGACGACCGCCTGGACCAGACCGCCGTCCGACAGGTCGTGCGCGGAGTCGATCATGCCGTCGCGGGAGGCGGAGATCAGGATCTCGGCCAGCAGGCGCTCGCGTTCCAGGTCCACGGCCGGCGGCAGACCGCCGAGGTGGTCATGGACCACCTGGGACCAGGCCGAGCCGCCGAACTCCTCCCGGGTGTCGCCGAGGAGGTAGAGCAGCTGGCCCTCCTCCTGGAAGGCGACGGGCGTGCGGCGGGCCACGTCGTCGATGACGCCCAGCACCGCCACCACCGGCGTGGGGTGGATGGCCGCCTCGCCGGTCTGGTTGTAGAGGGAGACGTTGCCGCCGGTCACCGGCGTGCCCAGCTGGAGGCAGCCGTCCGCGAGGCCGCGCACCGCCTCGGCGAACTGCCACATCACCGCCGGGTCCTCGGGCGAGCCGAAGTTCAGGCAGTCGGAGACCGCGAGGGGCTTCGCGCCGGTCGCCGCCACATTGCGGTACGCCTCCGCCAGCGCCAGCTGCGCACCCGTGTACGGGTCGAGCTTGGCGTAGCGGCCGTTGCCGTCGGTGGCGATGGCGACGCCGAGGCCGGTCTCCTCGTCGACCCGGATCATGCCGGAGTCCTCGGGCTGGGCGAGCACCGTGTTGCCCTGCACGAAGTGGTCGTACTGCGAGGTGATCCAGCTCTTGGACGCCTGGTTCGGGGAGGCCACCAGGGCGCGGACCTGCTCCCGCAGCTCCTCGCCGGTCACCGGCCGGGGCAGCTTGTTCGCGTCGTCCGCCTGGAGGTCGTCCTGCCAGGACGGGCGCGCGTACGGGCGCTCGTAGACCGGGCCCTCGTGCGCGACCGTGCGCGGGTCGACGTCGACGATCCTGCCGCCGTGCCAGTAGATCTCAAGCCGGTCGCCGTCGGTGACCTCGCCGATCACGGTGGCGATGACGTCCCACTTGGCGCAGATCTCAAGGAAGCGGTCGACCTTCTCCGGTTCGACGACCGCGCACATCCTTTCCTGCGACTCGCTCATGAGGATTTCCTCGGGCGAGAGCGTGGAGTCGCGCAGCGGTACGTCGTCCAGGGTGACGCGCATGCCGCCGGAGCCGTTGGAGGCCAGCTCGGAGGTGGCGCAGGACAGGCCGGCGGCGCCCAGGTCCTGGATGCCGACCACCAGCTTCTCCTGGAACGCCTCCAGGGTGCACTCGATGAGCAGCTTCTCCTGGAAGGGGTCGCCGACCTGGACGGCCGGCCGCTTGGAGGGCTTCGCGTCGTCGAAGGTCTCGGAGGCCAGGATGGAGGCGCCGCCGATGCCGTCGCCGCCGGTCCTGGCCCCGTACAGGATGACCTTGTTGCCGGCGCCCGACGCCTTCGCGAGGTGGATGTCCTCGTGCCGCATCACGCCGATGGCACCGGCGTTGACCAGCGGGTTGCCCTGGTAGCAGGCGTCGAAGACGACCTCGCCGCCGATGTTGGGCAGGCCCAGGCAGTTGCCGTAGCCGCCGATGCCGGCGACGACGCCGGGCAGCACCCGCTTGGTGTCGGGGTGGTCGGCCGCGCCGAACCGCAGCGGGTCGACGACCGCGACCGGGCGGGCGCCCATCGCGATGATGTCGCGGACGATGCCGCCGACGCCGGTGGCCGCGCCCTGGTAGGGCTCGACGTACGAAGGGTGGTTGTGCGACTCGACCTTGAAGGTCACGGCGTAGCCCTGGCCGACGTCCACGACGCCGGCGTTCTCCCCGATGCCGACGAGGAGCGCGTCGGACTCGGGGGCCTTCTCGCCGAACTGCCGCAGATGCACCTTGCTGCTCTTGTACGAGCAGTGCTCGGACCACATCACCGAGTACATGGCGAGTTCGGCGCCGGTCGGACGGCGGCCCAGGATCTCCACGATCCGCTCGTACTCGTCCTTCTTCAGTCCGAGTTCGGCCCAGGGCAGCTGGACGTCGGGGGTCTCGGCCGCGTGCTCGACCGTGTCCAGAGGGGTCCGGCTCATGCGGCCACCAGCTTCTTGAGGATCGAGGTGAAGAACGGGAGGCCGTCGGTGCGGCCGGTACCGATCAGCGGTTCCACGGCGTGCTCGGGGTGCGGCATGAGGCCGACGACGTTCCCGGCCTCGTTGGTGACGCCGGCGATGTCCCGGAGCGAACCGTTGGGGTTGCCGTAACCGTCGGCGGCCTCGCCGCCGGACACGTACCGGAACGCGACCCGGCCCTCGGCCTCCAGCTGGTCGAGGGTGTACTCGTCGGCGACGTACCGGCCGTCCATGTTCTTCAGCGGGATGCTGATCTCCTGGCCGTCGCGGTAGTCGCCGGTCCAGGCGGTCCGGGCGTTCTCCACGCGCAGCTTCTGCTCGCGGCAGACGAAGTGGAGGTGGTTGTTGCCGAGCATCGCGCCGGGCAGCAGGTGGGCCTCGGTGAGGATCTGGAAGCCGTTGCAGATGCCGAGCACCGGGAGCCCGGCCCTCGCCTGTTCGATGACGGTCTCCATCACCGGCGAGAACCGGGAGATGGCGCCGGCCCGCAGGTAGTCGCCGTAGGAGAAACCGCCGGGCAGCACCACCGCGTCGACCTGCTTGAGGTCCTTGTCCTTGTGCCACAGGGCGACCGGCTCGGCGCCCGCGAGGCGGACCGCACGCCGGGTGTCCTGGTCGTCGAGGCTGCCCGGGAAAGTGACGACGCCAATACGAGCGGTCACTTGGCGGCCTCCGCCACTTCCGCCGCTTCTTCGACCTTGACGGTGAAGTCCTCGATCACGGTGTTGGCGAGGAAGGATTCCGCAAGATCGTGGATGCGGGCGAGTACGGCCTCGTCGACCGGCCCGTCAACTTCCAGTTCGAATCGCTTTCCCTGACGTACATCGGAGATGCCTTCGAAACCCAGGCGCGGCAGCGCACGCTGGACCGCCTGGCCCTGGGGGTCGAGGATCTCCGGCTTGAGCATGACGTCGACTACGACGCGTGCCACTGGCACTCCCGGTGTGTGGTGCTGAGCTGGTTCCCTCAGACTACCGGCCCAAAATTTCTACGCGGGTAGAGTTGTAGGAACCTACGTGACTGCCATCACGATCCCGCATCGAAGGGGGGCACTTGTGAAAAGTTCCGGGAAAGATCCCCGCTCCGCCCCGCCCAAGCTATTGTCCTCGGACACGCTGAAGGATTTAGTCGGGCTTCACATTTCATTGCCGGGCACTGTACAAATGAATTGGCAATAGCCGATACTCGGCACGTCATCACAGCTGAGCTGTATGAGGTGCCGCACGAAGGGACCGATATTCGTGGCGCAGAAGGTCGTGGTCACTCTCTTTGACGACATTGACGGCTCGGAAGCGGCGGAAACGATCGCCTTCGGACTCGATGGCAAGTCGTACGAGATCGACCTGAACCAAGCCAATGCCAAGAAACTGCGTAGGGCCCTGGAGCCGTACGTGGCGGCCGGCCGCAAGCGGTCCAGGTCGGGCAAGGCGTACCGGCAGACGGAGGTCGCCCCCGATCCGGCGGCCGTCCGCGCCTGGGCCCAGGCGAACAAGATGGACGTGCCCGCGCGAGGCCGGATCCCCAAGAAGGTCTACGAGGCGTTCAGCGCCGCGCAGTGAGCGCGGCCGACGCCCGGTCATCCGCCCCTCGGCACAACCGACTTGCGCTGCACCCCTCCTGATCAGCTAGAGTCTGGAGCACGCCGAGGGGCAAGGCCGAAAGGCCGAAACCACCTCAGTCGTGCGGGTGTAGTTCAGTAGTAGAACATCCCCCTTCCAGGGGGAAGGCGCAGTGTGCAATTCCTGTCACCCGCTCTGCATCGCCATCCGGTCCCAAAGGATCAGGTAGGCTGGTGCCGCACCGATCGGTGGGAGCCGATCGGGAGCAGTGCGGACGTAGCTCAGTTGGTAGAGCGCAACCTTGCCAAGGTTGAGGTCGCGAGTTCGAGCCTCGTCGTCCGCTCGGGAATGAGACCCCGGTCCACCGGACCGGGGTCTTTTCATGTCCGCAGTCATTGTCGGCGGTTCCGCGCGCACCGCTCCGCGGGCCCTGACATTTGTCATGCCGAGCGATGACATCACGCACTGCTGCCCGGACCGGTCTGCCGGGACGCTGGTGTCATGGACGACAACGAGCACGAACACGTGATTGAGGTCACCGACCTCCGCCGTGTCTACGGGGGCGGGTTCGAAGCCGTGCGCGGGATCAGCTTCTCCGTGGCCCGCGGGGAGATCTTCGCGCTGCTGGGCACCAACGGAGCCGGCAAGACATCGACGGTCGAGGTACTCGAAGGGCTCGCGGCACCGGCCGACGGCCGGGTGCGGATCCTCGGCCACGATCCCCACCTGGAACGGGCCGCCGTACGCCCGCGCACCGGCATCATGCTCCAGGAGGGCGGCTTCCCCGCCGAACTGA
Source organism: Streptomyces sp. NPDC001270 (assembly GCF_042896695.1). Taxonomy (NCBI): domain Bacteria; kingdom Bacillati; phylum Actinomycetota; class Actinomycetes; order Kitasatosporales; family Streptomycetaceae; genus Streptomyces; species Streptomyces sp. NPDC001270. The sequence goes on from NZ_JBIAXM010000027.1 coordinate 20,644, forward strand.
CCGTCGCCGAGACCGCCCGGTTGTGGGCGGACTGCGCGAGCCGGGCGCGCCGGGGAGCGGCCGGGGCACTGGCCCTGGTCGGCCTGGAAGGGAAGGCCGACGTACGGGTCAAGCAGTTGTCCGGGGGTGAACGGCGCCGTCTCGACCTGGCCCTCGCCGTGCTCGGCGAGCCCGAGGTGCTGTTCCTGGACGAGCCGACCACCGGTCTCGACGTCGAGGGCCGCCGGGACACCTGGGAGCTGGTGCGCGCGCTGCGCGACGCCGGCACCACCGTGCTGCTGACCACGCACTACCTGGAGGAGGCGGAGCACCTCGCCGACCGGCTCGCGATCATGCACGAAGGACGCATCGCCACCACCGGGACCCCGGCCGAGGTGACCGCCGAGCGGCCCTCCCGGATCGAGTTCGAACTGCCCACGGGCTACTTCCTCGGCGACCTGCCGCCCCTCGACGCGCTGGGGGTGTGCGGGCACGAGGTGACCGGACGGACGGTCCGGTTGCAGACCCGGCAGTTGCAACGCGCGGCCACCGGACTGCTGGTGTGGGCCGAGCGGAGCAAGGTCGAACTGCACGGCCTCGACGTCCGCTCGGCATCCCTGGAAGAGGCGTTCCTCGGCATCGCACAGGAGCGGGAGGCAGCCGCATGAGCACCCGACCCGGACAGCCCGACATGAGCACACAGCCCGGTCAACCCGACATGAGCACGCGGGCCGGCACGACCACACAGGTCCGCCCGGGCCCGGCGGACCGGCCGAGCGCCCCCGTCCGGCCCGGCCGCGCGTCACTCAGGCCCTCGGCCCGGCGGCTGCGCGCCCTCGCCCGCGCCGAGTTCACCCTCCTCGGCCGCAACCGGACCGCGATGGTCACGGCGCTGCTCGTGCCGCTCGCGCTGCCGTTCAGCCTGCGGCCCGCGCTCGGCGAGATGGACCTCAAGGGGCACGGTCTGAGCATCGGCGTGGTCATGCTGACCGCGGCGATCGGCTTCTCCTTCCTGTTCGCCGTGTACACCTCCGTGGTGAGCGCGTTCGTCGCCCGCCGTGAGGAACTGGTCCTCAAACGCCTGCGGACCGGCGAACTCGGCGACACGGAGATCCTCACCGGCACGGCCCTGCCCGCCATGAGCCTCGGCCTCGTACAGGCGCTGGTGCTGTCCGTGGGCTGCGCGGCGCTCCTCGACACCGGGGCGCCCAAGGCGGTGTACCTCACCGTCCTCGGCGTCCTGGCGGGCCTCGTCCTGTGTGCCGCGCTCGGCGCCCTCACCGCCGCCATCACCAGGACCGCGGAGAGCGCCCAGGTCACCGCGCTACCGCTGATCTTCGTATCCATGATCGGCTCGGGGGTGGTGATCCCCACCGACGTGATGCCCGACCGGGTCGCCGCCGTCTGCGAACTCCTCCCGCTCTCCCCGGCCGTCCGGCTGGTCCGCGGCGGCTGGACCGGCGAGCTGGACGCGCCCCAGGCCCTGGGCACCCTGGCCCTCGCGCTGGCCTGGGTCCTGGTGGCGGTGTTTGCTGTACGACGGTGGTTCCGCTGGGAACCGCGACGCTGACCGCGGACCGACCGACGACAGGGGCGCCGACGTCCCGGGGGGCCGACGCCTCGGGCACCGATGCCTCGGGGCCGCGGCCGGGCCGGTGAGCAGCGAGATGAGGAGACGAGGAGATGAGCAGGAGGAACGGCTGGTGGCGGCGCAAGAGCACGCCGGCCAAGGTGGAGACCTACACCCGCTGGTCGTTCCACGGCTTTTCGGTGATGGAATTCGCTGTACTCGGACTGCCGCTGTTCGGGATCGTGGACCCGGCCCTCGCCGGCTGGCTCGCGGGCCTGCTGCTGGTGCACTCCGTGCTCGGCGCCGTCACCGCCTCCCACGCGCTGGACTGGGCCCGCGGCCGACGCCCGCAGCCGACGCGGCTGCAATGGACGTACGGCGCCGTGAGCTTCGGGATCGCGCTGGCCGCGCTCGGCATCCAGGAGTACTGGCCCGGCGGCAGGGAGGTCGACGCGGCCACGGGGACGGTCTTCGCCGGCGTGCTGAGCTTCGGCGCCGGAATGGTGGCGCTCGGGGTACGCAACCGGCGGCGCGTGTTCGCGGTCGTGGCCGGCTTCGCGGTCGGCGCCGGGCTGGTCGCCTTCCCGCTGGGCATGCCCGCGCCCACCACGCTGATCACCGTCCTCGCGATCCTCGCCGGCTCCGGCCTCTACTCCTTCGCCTGCGTCTTCTCCGTCTGGCTGCTCAACGCGGTCTACGAACTCGACGACGCCCGCGAGACCCGCGCCCGGCTCGCCGTCGCCGAGGAGAGGCTGCGGTTCGGCCGGGACCTGCACGACGTCCTGGGGCGCAACCTCTCGGTGATCGCGCTCAAGGGCGAGCTGGCCGTGCAGCTCGCCCGGCGCGAGCGGCCGGAGGCCGTGGAGCAGATGATCGAGGTGCAGCGCATCGCGCAGGAGTCGCAGCGGGAGGTCCGGGAGGTCGTACGCGGCTACCGGGAAGCCGACCTCACCGTCGAACTCACCGGCGCCCAAGGCGTGTTGACCGCGGCCGGGATCGACTGCGAGGTGACGGGCGGGGCCGCGGGGCTGCCCGCCGAGGTCCAGTCGGCGCTGGGCTGGGTGGTGCGCGAGGCGACCACCAATGTGCTGCGGCACGGGAATGCCGGGCGGTGCCGTGTGGAGCTGGGGCTGCGTGCCGGACGGGTGGTGCTGACCGTGGAGAACGACGGACGGTCCGGGACCGGGAGCGGGAGCGGGAGCGGGGGTTCCGGGCTCGCGGGGCTGCGGGAGCGGCTGGCCGCGGTGGACGGGACGCTGGAGGCGGGCGCCGTCGGGAAGGACAGGTTCCGGCTGGTGGCGGAGGTGCCCTTGGCGGGTGAGAAAGGCGGCAGGACGCCTGAGTACGGTATGGCGCCTGAGAGCGGCGTGACGACCGGGAGCGGCGTGACTGCGGAGAGCGGCGTGACGACCGGGAGCGGCGTGACTGCGGAGAGCGGCGTGACGACCGGGAGCGGAGTACGACGATGAGTTCCCCGGTACGGCTGCTGCTCGCCGACGACGAACATCTCATCCGGGGCGCGCTGGCCGCGCTGCTCGCCCTGGAGGAGGACCTCCTCGTCGTGGCGGAGGCGGCCAGCGGGCCCGAGGCGCTGGCGATGGCCCGCGCCCACCGCCCGGACGTGGCCGTCCTGGATCTGCAGATGCCGGGCGCCGACGGTGTGAAGGTCGCCACATCCGTGCGGACCGAACTGCCGGAGTGCCAGGTGCTGATCGTCACCGGGCACGGCCGGCCCGGACATCTGAAACGGGCTCTCGCGGCGGGCGTGCGCGGCTTCGTCCCGAAGACGGTCAGCGCCCAGCGGCTCGCCGAGATCATCCGTACCGTGCACGCCGGAAACCGCTACGTCGACCCGGAGTTGGCCGCCGACGCAATCTCCGCCGGGGACTCGCCGCTGACCGCGCGGGAGGCCGAGGTGCTGGAGCTGGCGGCGGACGGGGCGCCGGTGGCGGAGATCGCCGAACGGGCCGCGCTGTCCCAGGGGACCGTGCGGAACTACCTGTCGTCCGCTGTGACGAAACTCGGCGCGGACAACCGGCACGCGGCGGTCCGTCTCGCCCGGGAGCGAGGTTGGGTATAGTTGCTCTCGCGCCACGGCGCATGCGGACGTAGCTCAGTTGGTAGAGCGCAACCTTGCCAAGGTTGAGGTCGCGAGTTCGAGCCTCGTCGTCCGCTCCAGAAGGAAGCCCCCCGGCCGGTGCCGGGGGGCTTCTTCGTGGTCGTTCGAGAGTCGCGACCAGGGCCCCGTCACCGCCGGGGCTGTGCGCCCTACGACCAGCTCAGGCCGGTCAGATGCTCGTACGCCTCCAGGTACTTCGCCCGGGTCGCCGTCACGATCTCCTCCGGCAGCGGCGGCGGAGGCTGCTCGCTCCTGCGGTCCCAGCCGGAGGCGGCGGAGGTCAGCCAGTCACGCACGAACTGCTTGTCGTACGACGGCTGCGGCCGGCCCGGGTGCCACTGCGCGGCGGGCCAGAAACGGGAGGAGTCCGGGGTGAGGACCTCGTCGGCGAGGACGAGGGTGGTCCCGTCGAAGCCGAACTCGAACTTGGTGTCCGCGAGGATGATCCCGCGGTCGCGGGCGATGTCGCGGGCCCGGCCGTAGACGGCGAGGGTGGCCTGGCGCAGCTGGGCCGCGGTCTCCGCGCCGACCTGGCGGGCGACCTCCTCGTAGGAGACGTTCTCGTCGTGCTCGCCGACCTCGGCCTTGGTGGCCGGGGTGAAGATCGGGCCGGGCAGTTCGGAGCCGTCGACCAGGCCCTCGGGCAGGGCGAGGCCGCAGACGGTCCGGGACTCGTCGTACTCGATCAGGCCCGAGCCCGTGAGGTAGCCGCGGGCCACACACTCCACCGGGACCATCCGCAGGGACTTGCAGACGAGGGTGCGGCCCGCCCAGTCAGCGGGGGCGCCGGCGGGCAGTTCCGTGCTCAGCACGTGGTTCGGAAGAAGATCGGCGAGCTGGTCGAACCACCAGAGGGAGAGCTGGGTGAGCACCCGGCCCTTGTCGGGGATCTCGGTCTGCAACACCCAGTCGTACGCGGACATGCGGTCACTGGCGACCATCACGAGGTCACCCGCCTCGTTCTGGTACAGCTCGCGCACCTTTCCGGTGTGCAGATGCACCAGGCCCGGAACCTGGATCGGTTCGGGCTTTTCAACGAATCCGGACACGGTTCCTCCCCGTGGTTCTGTCCAATGGGTCGATTGTCCCGTATCGGACAGGAGCCACCGACAGGGGGTCGGCCGGTGTGGATCAATCGCGGGGGATCAGCCGCAAGGGATCAGCCGCAGGAGGCCGACCAGCCCTAGGAGACCAGCCCTAGGAGACCAGTCGTAGGAGACCAGCCGAAGGGGGTCGGCCTGCGGGGCAGTCGGTGACGGGCAGGCGAAGCAGGGGCGGGGGCAGGGGACGGGAAGCAGGGGATAAAGGACGGCGGGCAGCGGGCAAGTGGTCAGTCGCGCTTGCAGATGCGGTCCAGCAGGTTCGCCGTCGCGCGTTGGACTCGGCTGTCCACATGGCCGGGGCGGTCCAGGGCCGGGGACCAGGCGAACGTGCCGGACGCGAAGACGATCGCGCCGGAGGGCGCCCGGTACAGCGAGGTCTCCTGGTGGCGCAGAGCGCCGTCGTTGTCGGTGTAGGGCGAGTGGGCGAGCAGGATGCGCTCCTCGTGCTCGGGCAGCAGGGTGCGCGGGAAGTAGCGGTCCGCCTCGCCCGCCACCAGACCGGCCAGTTCGTCGCCCTCGTGCGCTCCCGTGGCCTCCCACAGCCAGTGGTTCGCGTTGCGCACGACCAGGGGCCGGGGTTCGGGGACGCGGCCCGCGTACTGGATGCCGACGAGCTGCTGTTCGGGCCGGTCGATCTCGCGCCAGAGCGCCGGCCGGCCCGGCCCCTTGCGCTTGCGGCAGGTGAGCAGCCGGTCCGGGACGCCGGTCGGGGCGGGGCCCAACTCCACCTGCCAGTACATGGTGTTGGCGGACAGGAAGACCAGCGAGGTGCCGCTCTCCCGGGCCAGTTCCACGGTGCGGCGCATGCTGGTCGACCAGTACTCGTCGTGGCCGGGGAAGACCAGGCCCCGGTACCGGGTGGGGTCGATGCGGCCGGCGTGCAGGTCGCGGGCGTCGGCGTAGGCGAGGTCGTAGCCGTAGCGCTCGGCCCAGCGGATGAAGTCGTAGGCGTGGCCCACGTGCAGGGGCAGGCCCGCGCCCGCGTACGGGCGGTCGAAGGAGACCGTGGTCGCCGCCTCGGACTCGCCGAGCAGCCGGCCCGCGTCGTCCCAGGCGTGGTAGAGGCTGGCGCCGGTGTGACCGTCCTCCGGGTAGAGGTTGTACGCCTGCCAGGTGACGTCGGGCAGCAGCAGGAGCAGATCGGCGAGGTGGTTGTCGCGGATCGTGAACGGCACGTGGGAGCGGTAGCCGTCGGCGGTGGTGAGGACGGCGACATAGGCGCCGATGCTCCAGTACGACGGGATCTGCAACCGCCAGGACAGCCACCAGTGGTGGCAGGAGACCGTACGGTCCGCGGTCAGCGGCGGGGGCTGGACGATGCCGGAGAGCCGCGGGCTGGTGGTGATCTTGGCGGCGCCGTCGCCCCCGTAGTGGCCGATCCGGTAGATGTCGACGCCGAACTCCTGCGGCGGATCGACCGTGATGTGGAAGTCGAGGGCCTCGCCCGGCGCTGCCGCGCCGGTCGACGTGAAGCCCTTGATCTGCCGGTGCACGTCGTCGGCCGAGCGGGGGCCGCCGGCCGAACGCGGCGCCGGAATCCGGCTGTTGCCGTCGGCGGACCGCTGCGGAATCGGGTCCACGTACCAGGGGACGACGTGGCCCGTGTCGTCGAAATAGGTCTCGCTGCCCCGCAGCCAGGGAACGGGGCCCTGCCCGAAGGGATCGCTGACGGCGTGTGCGAGTGCGCCGGACTCCCAGCGGCGGATGTGTTCGGATCCCATGGTCGCTCCCCTCCCTCGTGCCCCCGTGGTGCGCCGTCCGCGCTGCCGTGTACCGCCTGTCCCGGCCGTGTGCGCGAACTGTCCCAGCACATCACATTCTGCACGCGCGTAGTCACTATTCGTTGCCAATTGACCGAAAGTGGAACGTAGTACTCCGGTAGGTTGGCCGCCTTTTCTGCTGTCCACGGGCGTCTACCAGCATCGACGGGCAAGTGCGGGGCAGCTGACGACCGCCGCCCGCGGCTCACGGCCGTCACCCACGGCTCACGGCCTCAACCACGACCCGCCGCTGTCAACCGCCGTTCCGTTCCCAGCCGTCCGGGAGCGGTCGGGAATCCCACGGGAGGTCGAGCGCCGAGCCCCTGGCGGGGCGGGAAGCCGAGGGCGGGAAGCCGAGGGCGGCGGGGCCCGTCAGACCAGCCGTACCGGCTTCTCCGGCCGTATTCCTGACTCGGCCAGCCAGGCGCGCAGCGGGGCCGGATCACCGTCCTCGGTCAGGCTGAGCACTCGGGAACCCAGGTCGACGGCCCGCTCGCCGTTGAGGATCAGGGACGGACCGTCGAGCCAGTCAAGACCGGGGGCGGCACCCGCGGTGTCCACCGCGGCGCAGCAGACCATCGCCGCCACGTGGTCGGCGAGCAGTTCGCGGGCGGAACGCGGGGGCTGGAGCGGGAACAGCGGCAGGGCGCCGCCGTCCCAGAGGGCAGTGTCGGGGCCCTGGCCGGGGACGGCCCGCCCGGTCGCGGCGGCGTGGGCCGTCGCCGAGGCTTCCTCGCGGGCCACCTCGGCGCTGAGCCGGGCGGCGAGCGCAGCGCCGTGCCGGGTCTCGGCATCGACATCGACGTCGGCACCCGCATCTCGGCCACCACCCATGTCCGAACCCGCACCCCGTCCCGAGAGATACCCGTCGACTGCCTCCGATGTCCCCGACATCTCTGACACCCCTGATGTCTCTGCCATCTCCGATGTCTCCGATATCTCTGATGTCTCCGATATTGCTGATGCTTCCGAGGCGTGCCCGGCCGGCTCCGCGGCGGGCCCGCTCGCCGACGGCTGAGGCCGGGGGGTGGGCCGACCGCCGCCGGGGCTCGGGTGTCCGGTGTCGGGGGCGGCGTGGGCGCCGAAGTCTCCGTCGAGTTCGAGACCGAGATCGAGGCCGAGATCGAGGTCTCCGGCCTTGCCGAGATCTCCGTCGTCGGAGCCGAGGTCGGAGCGGTCCGTGGCACCGATTCGGGAGACGTTGTCGAATCGGCCGGCGCTGTCGATGCGATCGGCGCTGCGGGGGCCGGCGGGGGCATCATGATCGGCGCGGACGTCGTGATCGGTATGGACGTCATGGCCGGTGCGGACGTCGTGATCGGCGCGGACGTCGTGATCGGCGCGGACGTCGTGATCGGCGCGGACGTCGTGATCGGCGCGGACGTCGTGATCGGCGATGCCGGTATCGGTGGGCTGGTCCGGCGGTGCCGACAGGTGGTCGAGGACGCGGGCCAGGGTAGGGCCCTCCGGGTACCGGGCGGTGAGGTCCGGGGCCGGGCGTACGCCCAGGGAGTCCAGGACGCGGTGGAGGCGGGCCGCGTCCGTGCGCCACTTGCGGTCGACGACCTCCTCCGGATACTCCTGCCAGTCGACCGGGGACCAGTCGGGTCCCCGCTCCGCCGGGCCGCCGTGAAAGAGCCGGGCGGCGAGCAGCGAGGCGGCCTCGTCCACGGTGCCGGGCTCCTCCAGCAGGTCGCAGGCGGGGCGCTCACCGAGACGTGAGGCGTAGCCCTCGGCCAATCGGTCGCGCCGGGAGAGTTCGGTGAGCGCCGCGACGACGCCCGCGTCCAGCCGGGACGGCCAGCGGCCCATCCGCCAGGCGGGGAGCGCGACACGGGTCAGCAGCCGGTCCCAGCCCGCGTACGCCAGCCCCACCTGCTCCTGGGCGACGATCCGCAGCCCGTAGTCCACGGCCTGGGCCCGCTCGGCGGCAGCCGCCGCCACCCCTCGCTCCATCTCCGCGGCGTGCCCCCGGCAGCCGCGCAGCAGCAGTCGGGCCACCCAGCCGACGCCCGCCAGCACGGTGCGGGAGACCGGGTCGCGGCCGGGCGCCGCGGTCACCGCCACCGCCGCGTCAAGACCGCGGACGAAACGGCGGGCCGCCGCTATGTCGGGGTGCGCCGAAGGTCCCGTACCGGCGATGACCGGGGCGAGGACCGCGCGCAGTTCGCCGACCCGCATCCACCACAGGAACGGGGAGCCGATGACGAGGACGGGCGCGGTCGGCGCACGCCGGTGCGGGCGCCGCGCCGGGGCCGTCAGTGCGTCCCGGCCGCGTGGCGCGGGCAGGCCGTGTGCCGGGTGGGTACGGTCCTCCAGCCAGCTGTCGCAGTCCGGGGTGAGCGCTATGGCGGACGGCGCCGGAACGTCCAGCCGGTCGGCGAGGTCGCGCACCATCCGGTACAGATCCGGGGCGGAGTCCTCGGAGATCGGGATCGTCGGGCTCACGGCGGGGCGGGCCCGGGCCACGACCATCGCGACGACCGCCGCGGCCAGCAGCACCAGCAGGGCGACCGCCGCCACGACACCGCGCGCGGTGTCCCAGCCGCCACCCACGAGATGGCCGGTGGTGCCACCGGTCAACAGGATCACGGCCGCCGCCGCGGGCAGCAGCGCCACGGCCAGCGCCCGGCCGCGCACCCGCAGCACGGCGATGGCCCGGGAGCGCGCGGCCTGCGCGCCCGCCTCCACACCCATACCGGTCACGACCGGACGTCACCCCCTCACTGTCCTGGCGCTTTCCTGGCCTTGCTCACTCCCCCACTGTGGCACCCGCCACTGACATCGCAATGCCGGTGGGCCAAGTGCCGGAACGCTTGCGCCGCACCCTAGTTGGGGCCCCGGCCCCCGTCAGCCGGATGGAACATCGCTCACTCGATGGAATGGCTTTGGTCAAAGGTGAATGACGGACAGCAAAGATCAGGCCCCGGATTTCCGCCCGGGGCCTGCGCTGCGTCGACCGCTGCGTCGACCGGCGGTTCTCAGACTCCGGCCGCCTTCGCCGCGATGTCCGTGCGGTGCTGGGAGCCGTCCAGCCCGATGCGGGCGACGGCCGCGTACGCACGGTCGCGGGCCTCGGTCAGGTCCGAACCGGTCGCCGTGACGGACAGGACCCGGCCACCGGCGCTGACGATCGCGTCGCCGTCGCGCCTGGTCCCGGCGTGCAGGACGTACGCCTGCGGGGCGTCCGTGGCGGCCACCTCGCCGAGGCCGGTGATCGGGTCGCCCGTGCGCGGGCTGCCCGGATAGTTGTGCGAGGCGACGACCACGGTGACCGCGGCGTCCTCGCTCCAGCGCAGCGGCTCCAGATCGTCGAGGGTGCCCCGGGCGGCGGCGAGCAGTACGCCGGCCAGCGGTGTCTTCAGCCGGGCCAGCACCACCTGGGTCTCGGGGTCGCCGAAGCGGGCGTTGAACTCGATGACCCGGACACCGCGCGAGGTGATCGCGAGCCCGGCGTAGAGCAGCCCGGAGAAGGGCGTGCCGCGGCGGCGCAGCTCGTCGACGGTCGGCTGCAGAACGGTCTGCAGGACCTCATCCACCAGCTTGGGATCGGCCCACGGCAGCGGCGAGTACGCGCCCATCCCGCCGGTGTTCGGCCCTTCGTCCCCGTCCAGGGCGCGCTTGAAGTCCTGCGCGGGCTGGAGCGGGACGACGGTCTCGCCGTCGGTGATCGCGAACAGGGACACCTCGGGACCGTCGAGGAACTCCTCGACCACCACGCGCTCGCAGACGGCGGCGTGCGCCTTCGCGGCGTCGAGGTCGCGGGTGACGACGACGCCCTTGCCCGCGGCCAGCCCGTCGTCCTTGACGACGTACGGCGCACCGAAGGCGTCGAGCGCCGTGGCGGCCTCGTCGGCGCTGGTGCAGACGTACGAACGGGCGGTGGGCACCCCCGCCGCCGCCATCACGTCCTTGGCGAAGGCTTTGGACCCTTCGATCCGGGCGGCCTCCGCGGACGGGCCGAACACCGGGATGCCGACGGCGCGCACGGCGTCGGCGACCCCGGCGACCAGCGGGGCCTCCGGGCCGACGACCACGAGGTCGGCGCCGAGCTCGGTGGCCAGCGCGGACACGGCCGCGCCGTCCAGGGCGTCGACCCGGTGCAACTCGGCGACCTCGGCGATGCCGGCGTTGCCGGGGGCGCAGTGCAGCGCGGTGACGGCGGGGTCGAGGGACAGGGAACGGCACAGGGCGTGTTCGCGGGCGCCACTACCGATGACGAGGACCTTCACGGGGTCAGCCTAACCGGCACGGGGGAACCGACTTGTGCGGGCTTCCGAGGACTGGGGCACGGCGGAGTCAGGCGAACCTCCAAAGGGGCATACGTCCCGGCACCCTGCCTCTTCGGACCGGTGCCCTCTGCGGTTGGGCCCTGGTCCCCGCACCCACCCCACTCACCTCACACGCTCTACCCGTTCACCCCGTTCACCCCGCTCTACTCGTCATCCCATTCCACTCGCTCTACTCGTTCGAGATCTCTTCCACCACCGTCGCCCCCAGCTCGCGCACGATCAGCTCGTGACCGGAGAGGGCCGACTCGTCGAGGTCGGGATCGTCGTCCTCGGGGATGTCGTCCTCGAGGGCGACCGGTGGCGGCTCGGGGGCTGCCGCGGGCTGGGCGGACGGGGGCTGAGCGGCCGACGCGGAGGTCTGCGGTCTGCTCTGGACCGCGGTCGGCGGCTGGGCGGTCGGCTGGGGCGCGGCGGAGCGCTGGGGGGACCCGGCACCCGACCCGCCGTAGCCTCCACCGCCGCCTGCGCCTGTTCCCGCGCTTCCGACGGCTCCACCGCCGCCGCCGTAACCGCCGGCGTTGCCGCCCCCGCCGTAGCCCTGGGGGCCGCCGGTGGGCGCGACGGCCGAGCCGCCCGACGGGTCGACGATCGCCTCGATCTTCCACTGCACGTTGAACTGTTCGGCCAGCGCCTGCCGCAGCACGTCCTCGGAGCCGCTGCTCGTGAAGTTGTCACGGGCCCCGGCGTTGACGAAGCCGAGTTGGAGGGTGGTGCCGTCGAAGCCCGCGACCTGGGCGTTCTGGCTGAGCAGGATCCAGGTGAAGCGGCGACGGTTCTTGACGGCCTCCAGGATGTTCGGCCAGAGCATGCGGGGGTCGAGGCCACCGGGGCCCGGGGCCGCCGCCGGGACCTGGGGGGCGACGGCGGGCGAAGCTTGCGGGGTGGCGGCGGGCGGGGCCGGGGGCTGCTGTCCACCGCCCGCCGGAGCCGCCGTGGGCCAGCCGCCGGGCCGTCGGCCGCCGCCCGCGGGCGCCGCGGTGGGCCAGCCGCCCGGGGCCGCCGCGGCGGCGGGAGGGGCTGCGGGGGCCTGCGGGGCGGCCGGTTCGGGAGCAGGCGGGGTGGGCTGCGCGGCGGGCGCGACAGCGGCGGGAGCCTGCGGGCTTTCAGCGGCCGGAGCCATGGGCGTCGTGGATGACGCGGGTGACACGGGCGCCGCCCCGGACGCCGCGGCGGACGGATTGACCGGAGGAGTGGCGGGCGGAGTGCCGGGCGGCGGTGTCATTGAGGACGCGCCGCCCCCTGGTGCCCGTACGGCCGCGCGCACCGCGGCGGGCCCGCCGCCGGGCAGCCCGCCGCCCCCGCCCAGGTGGGCGTCGCCTCCCAGGTGGGCATCGGGACCGGGAACGTACCCCGCCGCGGGCGCGCCGCCGCCACCGGAGAAGTTGACGCCGCGCTCCAGCCGGTCGAGACGGGCCATGACGGAACGCTCGTCCCCGTAGGCCGCGGGGAGCAGCACGCGCGCGCAGATGAGTTCGAGCTGGAGGCGGGGCGACGTGGCACCGCGCATCTCCGTCAGCCCCTCGTTGACGAGGTCGGCGGCACGGCTCAGCTCGGCCGTCCCGAAGGTGCCGGCCTGGGCCTGCATGCGCTCGACGACATCCACCGGAGCGTCGATGAGCCCCTTCTCCACGGCGTCCGGCACAGCGGCGAGGATCACCAGGTCACGCAGCCGCTCCAGCAGATCGGCGACGAACCGGCGGGGGTCGTTGCCCCCTTCGATCACCCGGTCCACGACCTCGAAGGCGGCCGCCCCGTCACCGGTGGCGAACGCCTCCACGACGGAGTCGAGCAGCGACCCGTCGGTGTACCCGAGCAGCGAGGTGGCCATGGTGTACGTGACACCCTCGGCGCCCGAGCCCGCGAGCAGCTGGTCCATGACGGACATGGAGTCACGCACGGACCCGGCCCCGGCGCGCACGACGAGCGGAAGCACTCCGTCCGCGACCGGGATGTCCTCCTTGCGGCACACCTCCGCGAGGTACTCCCGCAGGGTGCCGGGCGGCACGAGCCGGAACGGGTAGTGATGCGTCCGCGACCGGATGGTGCCGATGACCTTCTCGGGCTCGGTGGTGGCGAAGATGAACTTGAGATGCTCCGGCGGCTCCTCGACGACCTTCAGCAGGGCGTTGAAGCCTGCCGACGTGACCATGTGGGCCTCGTCGATGATGTAGATCTTGTACCGGCTGCCCGCGGGCCCGAAGAAAGCCTTCTCGCGCAGGTCACGGGCGTCGTCCACGCCACCGTGGGACGCCGCGTCGATCTCGATGACGTCGATGGAACCGGGCCCGTTCCTGGCCAGGTCCCGACAGGACTGGCACTCGCCGCACGGTGTGGGCGTCGGCCCCTGCTCGCAGTTCAGACAGCGGGCCAGGATGCGCGCGCTGGTCGTCTTGCCACACCCGCGCGGCCCGCTGAACAGGTACGCGTGATTGACCCGGTTGTTCCGCAGCGCCTGCTGCAGCGGGTCGGTGACATGCTCCTGCCCGATGACCTCGGCGAAGGTCTCCGGGCGATAGCGGCGGTACAGCGCGAGAGACGACACGCATACGAGGTTATAGGCGCCCACTGACAACGATCCCCGCCATGGCCTCCCACCTGGGCCGGGACACGCAAACGCCCCCCACGCACCCGCCAGAGCCAACCTACCCTTGCTGCCTTCCGGCCCTGGGGGAGTTCAGTCAGATAGCGCCGCGTGAGGGGCTTTGCACAGGGTACCCGATCTCCGCCCGAGGAACGAGTTCGCGAGCACTCCTCAGGATCATGTAATGTTTCCGGCGGAGGATTCGCCTAGAGGCCTAGGGCGCACGCTTGGAAAGCGTGTTGGGGGCAACCCCTCACGAGTTCGAATCTCGTATCCTCCGCCATTGCTCTCACCGGGCAATACGTCGAAGGGCCCCACCGGTCACGGTGGGGCCCTTCGACGTTGTCCGTCTCAGTTTCCGTCTCAGTTGACTTTCCGGGCCGCGTCGGGCGACTCCCAGAGGACGTCTCCGACTTGTTGCGCGACCTTCCGGAGCAGCGTCCCTGTCACGTGCATGTACCGGGCCCGCATCCGCGCCGCTCCCCCGGGCTCCCAGCCCGTGATCGCGTCGACCACGACGTCCGGGACGCCGAGGATCAGAAGGACGGTCGCGGCGGTGTGGCGAGCGTCGTGAAGACGGCCGTCGCGCACGCCCGCGTCCCGCAGCAGGCGCTTCCAGACGTGGAAGTCGGTGTTGGGGCTGGGAGGACCGCCGGTCGGCGAGGCGAAGACGTAGCCCTAGCCCCAAGGCCGTTCAGTTTGCGGGTGGGGCGCGTTGTCAAGGGCGGGGGTGAGGATGTCGATGCTGGTGGTGGCTTTATAGCTGGTCCGGTCGATGCGGGGTCCTCGTGCCTGGTACTTGGAGATGGCACGTTTGACGATTCGCGGGCTGACCCGTAGGCGCCGTGCGGGAAGCAGACCGGCCAGGACGTGGCGGCCGATGGTGCCCGCCAGGTCGATGACGGTGCCGGCGAAGACGCCTGCGGCCAGGATGATCTGGTCGCGGGCGGTCTGCCAGGCGATGCCGAAGCCGGCCCGGTCCGGGTCGATGCCCGCTTGCGTGTTGGTGGCGTCGGCCATCGCGGTCCGCAGCAGTTGGTAGACCACGAGCAGGGCGTAGATCTCCTGGTCGATGCCTTCAGGGGTGCGGGCGCGCAGTACCCGGCCACCCAGGATGGTCGACTTCAGTTCCATTCCAGGTAGGCCGTTTCGATCTCCCAGCGCTGGTGGTACAGCGTGGTCAGCTCGGCTGCCGGGTGGCGGTGGTGGTCGATCAGGGTCGTGGCGAGCCGGTAGAGGCCGGTGTGCTTCCCGGCGGCGGTGGTGATGGTGATCTCGCAGTCGACGACACGGACGCGCAGGTCGCCCAGTACCGAGAGATAGGAGCCGTCCCGGTAGCGGGCCAGGACCGGCATCCTGCGGCCGTTCTTGAGCCGGACCAGGACGTGGGCCCCGGTGGCCGAGATGTCCGTGATCAGCTTATGGGCGGCGAAGTTGCGGTCGGCCAGCAGGATCATCCCGGGCCGGAGGCTGGGCAGCAGGCGTGGGGCGTAGGTGGTCTCGCCCGCGGTGGTGGGGCCGAACACGGCGTCAATGAGGGTGCGGGTGCCGCAGGCGACCAGAGCCAGGAGGCGGATCTGGGGGTATCCGGTGCCGCCGTGGTTGCCCGCCTGCTTGGTGAACCGGGTCAGGACTGCGGGGGTGTCGGGGACCGTCAGGGTGGTGCCGTCGATCGCAACCACCAGCAGACCTCGCCAGCGGGCCGCGGGGCCGTGCGGGGTGGGAGCCGGGCCGCGCAGCAGGCCGAACAGCCATCGCATGGGCGCCGCACCGATACGTCGGTGGGCCTGGGCCAGCGCGCTTGCTGTCGGCGTGGCCAGTGGCAGGCCGGACAGCGCGCCGGTGAGCTTGCACCACACGCCGGGATATCCCACCTCCGGGAACAGACACGCGGCCAGGACCAGGTAGACCACGACCCGGGAGGGCAGATCCCGCAGCCGCGACTGCACGGCCCTGGTGGCACTCAATGCCTCGTCGACCATCTCGAAAGGGATGAGCTGGGTGAGTTCGCCGAGATGACCGGGTGCAAACCGGCCTCCGGCCACTGTCACGACACGTGTGATGGCAGACTGTCCGGACAGCGGAGCCTCCGGTCTTTGTGAACGGCTTGTCTTGGTCGACTGCCAGTTCTACCGGGGCTCCGCTCCTCATGTCCGGCGAAACCGCAGCTTACGGCTCCTGGACAACCCCACCAACCCGCAAACTGAACGGCCTTGGTACTAGGCGCACAGGCCCGCTGCCCCTGAACAGGGAAGACCCAGCTCACCAAGATCCCCGGCAACACCCAGGGCAAGAAGATGGTCCTTGGGTCGCCCATTGAGACATTGAGAGCTACAGGCATCGTCAGTGGTGCTGTCTAGAGTGCGCAGCATTAGCGCTGGATCGAACACACAGGGGTGCGACATGAAGGAGCCCGAGCGGTTCGTACTGCTGCGGATCACTGGTAAGTACGGCGGCAGTGTCGTAGTCGAGCTGAACGACTCCTACGCCCCGGGCATCCCGGACGTGAAGGGACAGCTCCTGGTCCACAACGACTTCGTGGCCGGTGTCCTCGACACCTATGTCGATCCAAGAGACCTGGCCGGCTGGGCACACGTGCTGGATGAAGTCGCCGCGGGGCACGACGCCGTCTGGCGTGAGGCTGCGCGAGTCGCCGAGATCGGCATCCGCCTGAACTGGCGGGAGGACGACCAGGACGGGATCACCGTCACCGTCGCAGACCAGCAGACCACCAGGCTGGCCCTCACCCTCGAAGTGGACCGCGGCTGGATCGACGAGCAGCGTGCCCTGCTCGAAAGGCTCCGTGCCGTCTGGGCGCACTTGATCCCGGCGGAATGAGAGGTTTCGGAGGAGGTCGGCCCGTGCCACAGGCGTGCCGGATTGCGCGCGGGGAGGCCGGACCGACGGTCCGCAGTCGAGGGCGCATCGATCTCATGGCCGTGTTGTGCGACGGCTGTTGGAATCGGTTCGCCAACGAAATGGCGGAGAGAGAGGGCGCTACGGCAGCACCTCGGCCCGAGCTCGACCCTGACGATGTGACGTTTGTGGAGCCGCCATCGTGCCGCCTGTGCGGGGCCGTCGTGCGGATCTATCCCACTGGCTACGATCGATGGGTCCATTTGGCCATGACAGAACTGCCGGCCAAGCACGTTCCTCGGCCTTTCCGATGGCGGCTGGTCGAGATCAAGCCTCCTCACTCGCCCGTCGTGGTCGACGTCGTGGCGGTCCGAGTGCGCGGCATTGACCCGACCCCGGGTGAGCTGGTGACACCAGCCCATCAGTTCCTGTGCGCTACGAAGCAGGCCGAGCGATCGGATGTCAAGAGATCACTTGATCATTGACACCAGCGGCTGACACCAACAGCCGCGAACACGGTCGGATTCCGGCGCACTCCAGCAGCCGGCGCTGAGTCCCTTTCCCAGCGAAACGATCCGCTCAGGGAATCGAGCCTCCACGAAACCCGGAGCGGTTCAGGCAGACCGCGCCCTGGTCTCCATTCTGGTCTCATTCATCCCCGTCCAGCACCGTCCGCCACCCGCCAGGGGGGAACCCGCCCCATGCGATGCCCGCGTACCACGGGATGCAGCATCCTGGGAGCGGCGCCGTGACTCCGGCCCGACCGTGACACTCCCTGGTCCTACGAGGTGTACCCCGTATGAAGTCCCGATCGACACTGGCGACATGGCTGTCCGGCCTCGACGGTTCTCGGCTGGCGCGTGTGCTCGACGTACGAAGGGACGCCGTGTCCCCGCCGGAGCCGCGCTCGGTGGGGGAACTGGCGGACCGGCTTCAGCGCCCGGGATCGGTGGCACTGGTCCTGCCGCGGCTCGCGCTGCCGCACCTCCAGGTGGCGGAGGCGCTGGCGGCGCACGGCGCACCCATGTCGCACGATGCCCTGGCCGAGCTGCTGGGGACGGTGGGCGAGGCGACCGCTCGTGACGACGAATCCGCTCATGACGACGATCCCGCTCGTGACGACGGAATCACGCGTGAAGACGGAATCACCCGTGACCTGGACGCCGCGCTGGCGGTGCTGGCCGATCACGCTCTGGTCTGGCCGGACGGCGCGGGGAAGCTCCGCATGGCCGCACCGCTGCGGCAGGCGTGGGACACGCCCCTGGGGCTGGACGCGCCGCTGGAGCGGCTGCTCGCGGGCGCGACCTCCGACGAGCTGCGCGGCATGCTGGTGGCACTGGGCACCAAACCGCCGGGCACCAAGCCGCAGCGGCTGGCCGCGCTGGTCGCACACCACAGCGACCCGGAGCGGGTCGCCGCAGTGGTCGCCGAGGCACCCGCGGCGGTCCGGGAACTGCTCGGACGCCGAGCGGAGACCGTGCCGGAGGAGCCGCGGTTCATCATGTTCGGCACTCCCGGTCCCGGCCTCGAAACGGGCGAGCGATGGGCGCTGGAGCGGGGGCTCCTGGTCCAGGAGCGTCACCGCCACGGTCCGGCACGCATGCCTGCCGAGGTCGCGCTCGCGCTGCGCGGACCGGGCTGGCACGCCCCGTTCACACCCGCCCCGCCCTCCGTGCGCATGGCGTCCGTCGGCCGGAGAGCGGTGGACCAGGAGGCATCGGCTGCGGCCACCGCGTTCGCCTCCCATGCCGCCTCGGTCCTGTCGGTCTGCTCGGCGACCGCGCCGGCCCGGCTGAAGTCCGGTGGGATCGGTGCGCGTGAACTGGCCCGGATCGGCAAGGCCGCTCAGGCCGACGACGCCGTCGTACGCCTCGCTCTCGAAACCGCGTACGCTGCCGGGCTCCTGGCCCGGGACGGCGATCGCGTGGTTCCCACCGAGGCGTACGACACCTGGGCGGAACAGGAACCCGCGGAGCAGTTCGCCACCCTGCTCCGGACGTGGCGGAACCTGCCGCTCACCCCCACCCAGGCCCGCGACGAGGACAACAAGGCGCTTCCCTCCCTCGCGGGAGCACCGCCCTGCAACGGCTGCGTGCAGGCCCGGCACGGCCTGCTGGACGCGGCCGAACGGCTTCCCGCGGGGCAGGGCGCGAGGGTCACCCCGGATCTGGGGCCGCTGATCGGCTGGTACCGCCCGCTCGCCCACGCAGCACCCCAGGAGGGAACGCCGTTCGCCACCGTGATCCGTGAGGCCGAACTCCTCGGCGTCCTCGCACGCGGTGCCCTGTCCGCCCTGGGCATCCACCTGCGGACCGGCGACACGGAGGGCCTGGACGTCGAGTGCCGGCGGCTGCTGCCCTCGGCCACCACGACGACACGGATCGGCGCCGACCTCACTGCCGTCGTCACCGGCACACCGTCCACGCGGCTGGCCTCGCTCCTGGACTCCGTCGCCGACCGGGAGACCAGCGGCACCGCATCCGTGTGGCGGTTCAGCCCCGGCAGTATCCGTCGGGCACTGGACGCCGGCCGTGCCCCCGACGACCTCACGACCGATCTGGCCGCCGTCGCCGTCGGCCCCCTGCCGCAGCCGCTGTCGTACCTGATCGCCGACACCGCACGCGGCCACGGCCGGGTACGCGTCGCCCCCGCCGCCTGCGTCCTGCACGGCGACGAGCCCGCCCTCCTGGCCGAACTCGCCGCCCACCCGGGACTCGCCAAGCTCGGGCTGCGACAGCTGGCGCCGACGGTGCTGGTCAGCCGCAGCCCGGTCGACACGACGCTCGCCGCGCTGCGGGCCGAGGGGTACGCCCCTGTCGCGGAGACGGCCGACGGCACGGCACGCGTCGAGAAGGGCCGGCCCCGGCGGGCCGCCGCTCCCGTACCGGCTCCGCGCGGCACCGGCACGAGGGCCGGCGGCCGGAACGCCGCCCCGCGCGCGGCGAAGGCATCCGCCGCCGTCGACCCCCTCGTGCTGGCCGCCCGGCTGCTCGCCGCCCCGCCGACCACCCCCGAACCCGCGCCGTTCGACGGGGGAGGGCCCTTCGGCACGGACACCGAGGAGATCGTCGCGGGGTGGGCGAAGAACCTGGCCTACAGCGATGTCCGTCAGCTCGCCCATGCCATCGACACCGGTGAACCCGTCACCGTCGAGTACGTCGCCACCTCGGGGAGCCGGACCGTGCGCACCCTGAGCCGACTCGTGCTCGACCCGCCCTATCTCGACGCCTGGTGCCACCTGAGGAACGCCGAGCGCGTCTTCACCCTCTCCCGCATCCACGGCGTCATGGGCTTCACACCCGACTGAGCGGGAGGGGAAAGGTCTCGGTTCACGTCCCGGTGCTGGGTCGTTCCGCTCGCTCCCCTTGCGAGACGTCGTCACGAGGCGTCGTCAGGAGGTTTCGTCACGAGACGTCGTCGGCGGGCGCGTGTGGATTGGCGGCCGTCCCCTCGGTGTTCAGCAGCACGATCACCGAGTCCGTGTCGAGTCCCAGGGCCGTACGGCGGGCGTCGCCGTCCGGGCCGGTGAGGATCGTACGGAGGCCGGCGAGTGCGGCGGCGCCGCAGGGGCCCGCGGAGACGCCCAGTGCGGCCAGGCGGGCGGCCGCGCGGGCGGTGTCCGCGTCGGAGACGGCCACCGCGGCGTCCAGCCCGTGGTTCAGGTAGGGCCAGGCGATGCTGGACGGAGTACCGCAGTTCAGGCCGGCCATGATGGTGTCGCCGGTGGTGACGGAGACGGGTGCGCCGTGGACCAGGCTCGCCAGGACGCAGGCCGCGGACCGGGGCTCCACCGACAGCAGCGCCGGCGCCCGCACGGAGGGACGGCTGCGGTAGTGGGTGACGACGGCCTGGGCCAGGGAGCCCACACCCACCGGTATGGAGACCAGATTCGGCCCCTCGCCGACGCCGTCGGCCCTGAGCTGTTCGTCGATCTCGGCACAGAGAGTGGAGTAGCCCTCGACGATCCATCCCGGGATCCGCTCGTAACCGGGCCAGGCGGTGTCCTGGACCAGGACCGCGCACGGCTCCGCGGCCTCCTCGGCGGCTCGCCGTACCGCCTCGTCGTACGGCCCCTGGACCTCGGTGACGGTCGCCCGCTCGGCGACGATGGCCGCCAGGGCCTGCGGATGCACGCCCCGGGGGACGAAGACGTGGGCGCGCTGCCCCAGCAGGCGGGCCATGCGGGCCACCGCCCGGCCATGGTTGCCGTCGGTGGCGGTGACCAAGGTGACCGGGGTCGGGAGCGGGTCTGGGTTCGGGTGGGGGTGCGGGTGCACGTCCGGGTGCACGTCCGGGTGCGGACGCCGGTTGTGGGTCGCGTCCGCGGTGGCTGCGGTTCGGTCGGCGAGGGCCCGGTGGATCGCCCAGGACGCGCCGAGTGCCTTGAACGCGGGCAGTCCCAGGCGGCACGACTCGTCCTTGACGTAGATCCGGCCGACCGCCGACTCCGCCTCCAGTACGGGGAGCCGGGTCAGCGGGGTGGGCGAGTAGTCGGGCAGGGTGGCGTGGAAAGCGCGTACCCCGGCGGGGGCGGGTGCGCAGCGCCAGGCGCGGGCAGTGGGCCGCACGATCCAGGGGGGCGTGGGGTGCGCGGAGGGGGGAGAAGGGAGCTCTGGCACATTTTCAGGGTCGGGCAACGGGTTGCGTCCGGTCCAGTGAATGCCTTCGCTCAATATTCGTGATTTCCGCAGCATTGGTCAGGCATTCGTCGGTAATACCGATCGACCGGTGGAGAAAGAGTCCGGCAATGTCGCCGAACGGCCACACGCTCTGCCTTCCGGCGCCGGGCGAAGGTGGTGGAAGGTCCGGTCCGGCTGCGGGATCCGGCCCGGCTTCGAGGTCCGGTCCGGCTGCGGGATCCGGCCCCGGAGGCATGCGTACTCGTCGGCATGGGGACAGCCCTTCGCGTTCCCCGACGGGCGGCGCGGCGGCCCGTCCGGGCCGTTCGCCGCCCGGGAACACGAGGGGGCGCGCGGGCGCTCGTACGACTCGTCCGTGGGTTCCGAGGGGCCAGTACGCGGGTTCTGCGGGACAGCGGGACAACGGGACAAGAGGAGCAAGAAGGGCAAGGGAGATAAGAGGGACAGGGAGGCTGCCGGTATGACCGTGACATTGATCACCGGAGCGAACAAGGGGCTCGGCTACGAGACCGCCCGCCGGCTGATCGCACTGGGGCACACGTCTACGTCGGCGCCCGCAGCGTCGAACGCGGTCAGACGGTCGCGGCCCGGCTCGGGGCACGGTTCGTACGGCTCGACGTGACCGAGGACGACTGGGTGCAGTCCGCGCTGGACGTGATCGGCGAGGCGGAGGGACGCCTGGACGTCCTGGTTTCGATGGTGACGGTGCAGTACGCCAAGGCACTTCCGGAATTCAAGGTCAACGCGGTCGAGCCGGGATTCACCGCCACCGACCTCGCCGGGGGCCCCGGATCCGGCGGGCGTCCGGTCGAGGAGAGTGCCGAGGTCATCGTGCGGATGGCGACTCTCGGACCGGACGGGCCCACCGGTACGTTCCAGCAGAACTCCGGGGAACTGCCCTGGTGAGCCGCCCGCAGCCGGAGAGCGGGCGTCACCTCAACGGGTGAACAGCGCTCGGGACCGGCCCCCGGGCCGAAAACCCTCGTGATCGCGGCTTCCAGGCCGCGGACGGCCGCCCGGCACCGGCCTGGGCCGGGCCCGGGGATGCGCGGCGGCGAGTGCTCCGGTGGTCCGTTCAGCCGATCCGGTGTTACCTGGAGCGAGGGGACACACCGGTATGAGTGAGGACTCACCGGGGCAAAGGAGGCCGAAATATGCGCAGGAAACCGGTCATGCGAGCCTTGGCCGCCGCTCTCCTCGCAGGCGGTGCGATCGTCGGAACGGGAGCGGCAGCCAGCCCGGCCTCAGCCGCAGTCACCACGCACGGCGTCGCGGCGCTGTCCCACAGCAGCTTGCCGAACGGCGGCGGTGGATGCCGCGGCGGCTTCAACCGTGGGTTCTGCGGAATCGGGGCCGGATACGGCTTCGGCTACGCACCGTTCGGGTTCAGCCCCTTCGGGTACGGCTTCGGCAACGGCTTCGGCTACGGCAACGGCTATGGCTACGGCAACAGCCCTGTGGTGATCGTCGTCCGGTGACGCATTGACGGCATCGGGAGCACCGAGACACGGCGAACGACCGACAGAGCGGCAACTGGAACGCGGAGGCTCCGGCCGGGTGGCCGGGGCCTTTGCGCTGCGCTGGCTTGGGCGGGGTTCGCTGCGGCGGTGTTGTAGGTGGTTGCGCAGTTCCCCGCGCCCCTGAAGGGGCCGATAGGCCGCCAGTCCGCTGCCAGCGCGTCGCGGCTGAGCGCGCCGTTCCCCGCGCCCCCAAGGGGCGGACAGGTCGTCGGTCGGCTGTCGGTGGGTCGTGGCTTGTCGCGCAGTTCCCCGCGCCCCTGAAGGGGCCGATAGGCCGCCAGTCCACTGCCGGCGCGTCGCGGCTGAGCGCGCCGTTCCCCGCGCCCCCAAGAGGGGCGTTGCTCGTGTCGCTGGTGGGGTGGGGTTTCCGGGGGTGGGGGTATGTAATCGGGTCGTGAGCGGGCCCCGGGAAGAGGAGTTTCACCAATATTTCACCGACTCGGGTTTCCCTGCTGTTACGGAGTCCGACTGAATCGTTTTGGCGGGTCACCACCCCCTATCCCCGATACCTGCGATTACGTCACTCGAAGGAGGGTGGCGTAGGGTGGCTGTCCTAATAACTGTCTGATTCCATGCCGGAGTTGACGGTTGGTCCGCGCTGCGCGCCGTGTGTCCCCACCTGCATGCCCGAGAGGACTCCGATGCCCGAAACCCCGCCCTATGCAGTGCGTTCAGAGCCCGGCCGGGTGACGGCGGCGGCTTCGGCGCAGCACAGGCACGCCAGGCCCCCCACTCGGGACACGCCGAGTGATTCGGCCATTCGCTCTCAGCCTTCGTCCGTGGTCCGGCTCGCGGTGCTGCCCGCGACGCTCATGGCGCTCCTCGCGCTCGTCGTGGTGTTCGTCGTCCTGCGCACCCAGGAAGGTACCGCCGACGCGACCACCTGGGCCGTGCTCACCGGCGGCGCCGTCCTCGGCTGCGCCGTGCTCGCCGGTGCCTGGCGCTCCGGCCGCGCCGCGAACCGGTCGGTGGCACAGGGATACGCGTCGCTGCGCCAGGTCATCGCGGGCGCCCAGGCCGACCTCCAGGACGTGCTGCGCCGGCTGGAGCAGGGCGAACAGGTGGAGCAGCCGCCGTTCACGCACCAGGCCCCGCCGCAGAACGACCCGCTCGCCCGCATCGCGTACGAGATCAACGTCGGCATGTGGCAGGCCCGGACCGCCGTCGCGCGCACGGCGCAGTTCTCCCGCGCCTCCTCGCCGGACAGCGAGGAGAAGGTCGAGGTCTTCGTCAACCTCGCCCGGCGCCTCCAGTCGCTCGTGCACCGCGCGATCAACATGCTCGACCAGCTGGAGAACGAGGTCGAGGACCCGGAGCTGCTCAAGGGCCTCTTCCACGTCGACCACCTGGCCACCCGCATCCGCCGCCACGCGGAGAACGTCGCCGTGCTCGGCGGCTCGGTGTCCCGCCGGCAGTGGACCCGCCCGGTGACCCTGACCGAGGTGCTGCGTTCGTCGATCGCCGAGGTCGAGCACTACTCGCGGGTCAAGCTGGTGCCGCCGATCGAGGGCACGCTGCGCGGCCACGCCGTCGCCGACGTCATCCACCTGCTGGCCGAACTCGTCGAGAACGCCACGATGTTCTCCGAGCCGCACACCCAAGTCCTGATGCGCGCCCAGCGGGTGACCGCCGGTCTCGCCGTCGAGGTCGAGGACCGCGGCCTGGGCATGCCCCTCCAGGAGCAGACGCGGATCAACACGCTGCTCGCCGAACCGGACCGGATCGACCTCAGCAAGCTGCTCGCCGACGGCCGTATCGGCCTGTACGTGGTGTCCGCGCTGGCCCGCCGGCACGGCATCGCGGTCCGGCTGCAGAGCAACATCTACGGCGGTATCCAGGCCATCCTGGTCATTCCGCGCGGCCTGATCGGCGAGGAGCCGGGCGAGGCCCCGGCCCAGGCGCCCGCCGAGGTGCCCCCGCAGGCCCAGGCGCAGACCCACGCCCAGATCCCCCAGACGCAGGGCCAGACGCAGACCCAGGTTCCGCACGCGCAGGCCCAGGCCCAGATGCCCATGCAGGCCCAGGCCCAGGCCCGGGTACCCATGCAGAGCCAGGCCCAGATCGCGCAGGCACAGGCGCAGATGCCCGCGGGTCACGGCCACACGAGTCAGCTGCCCGCCGCGCAGATGTCCGCGGCGCAGCACCCGGCCGGCCCGGCCGTATCCGCCCATGCCGGTGCCCAGCAGCCCGGCATGCAGCAGCAGCCCGGCATGCAGCAGCCGCAGCCCCGGACCGCCGCCGCACCCACGCCCGCGCAGCACTACGCGGGGGCACCGGCGGCACCCCACGACCACGGTTCCCCGTACGGCGGCGGCAACGCCCACGAAGACCGGCCCCGGCTGCCGCAGCGCCGCGCGCAGGAGCATCTGGTGGCGGAGCTGCGCAACGGTCCCGTCACCCGCCGGGACGACGATCACGAGGTGGAGCACGATCCTGGACTGATGGCCAGCTTCCAGCGCGGAGTCAGCCTCGCCGACCACGAACCCGATGAGCCTCCCTTCGACAGCTCTCGCTGACCGCAGGCTCGGTACTTGTAGCAAGGAGAAGAACGCCACCGTGAGCGACATGCATGCCGGCCAGTCGAAGAATCTGGACTGGCTTCTGGCCGGCCTCGTCCAGCGGGTCCCCTACACCCGCAGTGCTCTTCTGCTGTCTTCCGACGGACTGTCGAAAGCCTTCGACGGGCTGGAAACAGTTGCCGAAGCAGAACACCTGGCCGCCCTGTCGTCCGGCCTGCACTCGCTCGCCCGCAGCGCGGGCATGCAGTTCGCCCAGGGTGCCGATGTGCGGCAGGTGGTGGTCGAACTGGACACCGCGCTGCTGTTCGTGTGCGCGGCGGGCTCCGGGGCCTGCCTGGCGGTCCTCGCCGACCGGGAGGCCGACGCGGCGGTGCTCGGCTACGAGATGGCCATGCTGGTCAAGAGCGTCCGCCCGTACCTCGCCACGCCGGTCCGCCAGCAGACGGCCGGCGCCTCGATGGATCCGGGGCGCTGAGAATGACGGACACCGAGGACGGTTCGTGGCTCGATGACGACGCCGGGCGGTTAGTACGTCCGTACACGGTCAGCAACGGTCGCACCCAGCCCTCGTCCCACTTCGACCTGCTCACCATGGTGATGGCCACCGGCACCCGGCCGCACACCTATCTGGGCCCCGACTACGACCAGGTCCTCGCGCTGTGCGGGGTGCCCATGTCGGTGGCCGAGGTGTCCGCCCATCTGCGGCTGCCGGCCGTCATCACCAAAGTTCTGCTCTCCGACCTCGTGACGCACCAGGCACTCACCACCCGGGCGCCGCGCGTCGTAGAGGCGGCCTCCCCGACCGACCGAAACCTCCTGGAGGCGGTGCTGCATGGCCTTCGCAAGCGGCTCTGACCCCTTTCCGACCGCCCTGAAGATCCTCATCGCCGGAGGCTTCGGGGTCGGCAAGACCACCTTCGTCGGAGCGGTCAGCGAGATCGAGCCGCTGAGCACCGAGGAGTTGCTGACCACGGTCAGCGCTCGCACGGACAGCCTGGTGGGCATCGAGGACAAGTCGACCACGACGGTGGCGATGGACTTCGGACGTATCACGCTGAGCGCGGACCACATCCTGTACCTGTTCGGCACACCCGGGCAGGAACGGTTCTGGTTCATGTGGGACGAGTTGTCCAACGGGGCGCTGGGTGCGGTGGTCCTCGCCGACACCCGGCGCCTGGACCACTGCTTCGCCGCCGTCGACTTCTTCGAGCGGCGCGGCATCCGGTTCATCGTGGCGGTCAACGAGTTCGACGGCGCCTACCGCTACGACGCCGACGAGGTGCGGGCGGCCCTCGCCCTCAAGCCCGACGTACCCGTCGTGATGTGCGACGCGCGGCAGTGCAACTCCGGAACCCGCGTGTTGATCGATCTCGTCAAGCACCTGCTCGCATCGACTCCCGGCCATGTGCCCGCGGAGCTTAACCCGTCGCGCTGAGCCCCTCACCTCGACCGAATGGAGCCCTGCATGTCAGCCCCGGTTCCCTACCACACGTCCTACGACCCGACCAGCCATCTGCTGCTCACCCCGGAGGACCGGGACGCGCCCGCCCGGGTGGCCAGGCTGCGCGAACTCGGACTGGGGGAACTCCCCGTGCCGGAGTTCGACGAGTTCGCGCGCAATCTCGCGCACACCACCGGCGCGCCGTTCTCGATGGTCAACTTCATCGACGAGAACCGGCAGTACTTCGCCGGTCTGTACGCCGCCGGCCGGCCGGGCGTGCAGCTGGAGTCGGCGCCGCAGCAGCCCCAGGTGGGCCGGACGATGACCCGTGACCAGGGCTACTGCCCGCACGTCGTGGTCCGCAAGAAGGCGCTGGTGCTGGAGGACGTCTGCGACTATCCGCGGTTCGCCGGCAACCCCGTCGTGGACGAGATCGGCATCCGCTCCTACATGGGTGCGCCGCTGATCGACCGGAAGACCGGGATGGCCCTGGGCACGATCTGCGTCGTGGACACGGACACCCACCCGTGGGGCCGGGAGGGCCTGGCGACCATCAAGTCGCTGGCCGATCAGCTGTCGGACCGGATCCACCAGTTGGAGACCCGGGGCGGGATCTGAGCCACCCCGGCACGGGGCGCGGGGCCACCGCGCGCGGGCCGGGCGCCGGACCGGATGCGCAGGAGCCGCGGACACGGTGTCGTGTCCGCGGCTCTCTGCCGTTCGAGCGGCTCTCTGCCCTTCGAGCGGGTCCCTGTGCCGTCAGGCCGGGTGGCCGACCGTCTCCAACTGGCCCAGTCGGCGGCGCGGCTCGACGGTGCGGACGAGTTCGGCCAGCCGCTCGGACCACTGGCCCTTGTCGGTGCCCAGGGCGACCTCGCCGAGTCGCAGCAACTGAATGTCGGAGGTGCCGGCGGGGGCGTAGATGTGCTGGGCGTCGCGCAGATAGCGCTCCACCGGACGGTCGGTGAACAGGCCGCTCGCAGCATGGATCTCCATGGCATCGCGGGCCGACTCGACGGAGGTCTCGTAATTGAGGTATTTGGCGTTCATCAGTTCCGCGTCGCAGGGCAGCCCCTGGTCGAGCAGATGCACGGCGTGGTAGGCGGCCAGCCGGGCGGTCATCAGGCGTGACTTCATCCTGCCGAGCTTCAGCTTGATGCTGTTGAGCTGGGCGAGCGGGGCACCGTACCGCTCGCGCTCGATGCACAGGGCGGTGGTCTCCTCGAAAGCGGCCTGGTGGATGCCGAGCGAGACCGCCGTCAGGTTCGGCCGGCCGTACAGCACGCTCGACGAGTAGGCGACGGCCAGGCCCCGGCCCTCGCCGCCGAGCAGATTGGCCGCCGGCACCCGGCAGTTGTCGAAGATCAGCTCACCGAAGCTGAAGCCGTGCAGGCCCATGGCGGGCTGGTGGGGGGCGAGCGAGAAACCCGGGCGGTCGGACTCGACGAGGAAGGCGGACAGCCCCTTCGAACCCTCGCCGGTGCGTACGACCACGCCGTGCACGTCACCGACGTGGCTGTTGCCCACGAAGACCTTGCGGCCGTTGAGGATGTAGTCGTCACCGTCGCGGACGGCGGTGCTGGCCATGCCGAGGACGTGGCCGCCCGACTCCGGCTCGGTGGTCGCGATCGTCGGCAGGCAGTCGCCCGCGGCGATGCGCGGCAGCCAGGTCCGCTTCTGCAACGCGTTGCCAAAGTGGATGATCTTGGCGACGCCGAGCTGGGAAGCCTGCACCATGGCCCCCATCGCCCCGCAGACCCGGGCGAGTTCTTCAATGATGATGGTCTTGGCCAGATGTCCGGCCCCCATCCCGCCGTACTCCCGGCCGATGGTCACTCCGATCCAGCCCTGCCGGGCGATAAGCCCGGACAGTTCGTGCGCGACCGTACGGGAAGATTCCATCCCGGATATTCGCGGACGTACTTCCCGCTCGGCGAACTCCCGCACGTGACGCCGTAGATCCTCGTGCCATCCGCTCGTGAAATAGCGTTCCACAACCCCTCCAACACGCTGCCTCCGAACCCGGCTGGATCCAGAGGTCGTTCGCAGGCAGTGGTTCCTCGCCCCAGGCTGACCGCCCAAGGAATTGTCTACTTATCGATCCATCTCAGCCAAGATCAGTTGGAGATGTTGACTGAAATACGGCATCTTGCGCGCTCTCTCCCGGGTGCGATACGGCGAGCCACCTGCTCACGACCGAACACACTACGGAGAGAAACCACTCACAGGTGAACAGGGGTTACCTGGACAAGGACGCAGGTTAGCCCACCAGGCAATTGCCTGGCGGGCTAACCGGGTGGGACACCGACAATCGGTCACCGTCCGCATGGCCGATAAGAGGGTCGGTTCCGCTTTCTCCGCACGGATCGACCGTCGCAGATCGGCCAACGTCCTGATGCGCTCAGCGAGGGACGGACCGCTCGGGGGTGGGGACCCTTCCGGGTACGGCACCGGACACGGCCTTCGACGGTGGCGTCGAGGTGCCGAGGGACTGCTCACTCGGCGGCACCCGGGTGCCGCGCGCGGTGGCGGGGCCGGAGCCCTGGTCCTGGGACGCCGGGACCGGCGTCGGCACCGTGGACGGGGTCGGGGCCGGGGGCCCGGACGGCTTCGGCGTGACCGAGGACGGCGGGGCCAGCGGAACCGTCGGGGAAGCGGGGCCGGACGAGGCCAGGTGCAGGGGCAGCGCGACGAGGGCGGCCACCGCACAGGTCAGGCCGGCACCGGCCGCGGCACGGAGCAGCCTGCGGCGGGCCGCGGCCCGGCGGATCGCCGCGTAGCGGCCGGCGGGCGGACCGAGATGCTCGGCCGGGGGCCGCAGGATCACCGCGAGTGGATCGTCGGGCGCGAACTCCGGGTCGTCGTCAAACCGTGTGGTCAAGGCTTCTCCTCAGGTGGACGCGGAGCAGTTCGCGGGCCGCGTGCAGATCGGCCTTGACGGTTCCTTCCTTGCGTCCGGTCAGCACGGACACCTCCCGGATCGGCATGTCAGCGTAGTAGTGGAGGAGGATCGGGACGCGCAGCCGTTCCGGCAGGGACTGCACGAGGAGACGTACCGAAGGATCCGGCGCCTCGGCATGCGGGCGGACGGCAGCCTCCGTGCGGACACGGCGTACGGCCCTGCGCTCGCGCTCCAGTTTGCGCCAGTGGTCGCGGACGATGTTGGCGGCGGTGACGTACAGGAAACCGCGGGGCTCGTCCACGGACGTCCAGCGGGCCCAGAGCCGGGTGAACGCCTCCGAGGCGATCTCGTGCGCCGTCTCGTCGTCGTCGACGAGACGGCGGCACCAGCCGGCGAGACGTGGGTACAGGGCGGCGAACAGTTCGGACGCTGCCGTGTCGCGGGACCGTTTCAACGCTCTCCAGGGTCGTACTGCCCCTCGGGGCACCGGTGGGGGGTCGGGCGGTGGCACCCGTGGGGAAAGATGCCGGGCCCACGGTGTCGCGTTCCGCCGGCCCGGCCACGGTTCCGGGCTCCAGCCGGTCAGGGCACGGTGGCGCTGAGCGCGGCGAACACGAGCACGTTGTCGGGGTAGCCGTCACCGGTGCGGGGACCGCCGCAGGTGATGAGCCGCAACTCGGGCCGGTCCACGTCGCCGTAGACCTCGTCCGACGGAAAGTCCGCCTTGGGGACCGTCCGTACGCGGGTGACGGCGAACTCCGCCTGCTTGCCGTTCTCCAGGACCGCCACGATCTTCTCACCGGCGCGCAGCCGTGCCAGGTGCCGGAAGACGCCGTCCCCGTAGGAGCCGACCGTGACATGGCCGAGGAGGACCGACGGCCCCACCTGGCCCGGCGTCGGCGAGTTCCGGTACCAGCCCGCCCGGTCGTGCGCGGTGACCGGGGGGACCTGGACGGTGCCGTCGGGCGCCAGGCCCAGTTGCAGGAGCGGGGTGTCGACGCCGATGGCCGGGATCCGCAGCCGGACCGGGACCGAACGGCCGAGCGGCCGAGGCGGGGTACCCGCACCCCCGGCCGTGGCGGGCGCCCCGCTCACCACGGCCCCACCGCCGGCCGCCTTCCCCGCTCCGTCCCCACCGTTCCCGCCGTTCCCCGCGCAGCCCGCGAGCAGCGTGGCCAGCGCAGCGGCGGCGAAGGCGCGCCTGGAGAGCGCGGTCATGCCCCGGTGGTCCCGGCGGCCCGCCGGCGGCGTACGACGAAGACCGCGCCGCCCGCCACGACGAGCGCCGCGGCGGCGCCACCGCCGAGCAGCCCGTCCCGCGAACCGGACGCCGAGGACGGCGCCACCACCCCGGTGTCGGGCGCGCCCTTGGGCACGACGGAGACCTGGCCCGGCGTCTTGGCCGGTGCGGCACCGGACGCGCGGGAGGGAACCGCGCTCGGAACCGCAGTGGCGTCCTTGGGCGCGGACGGAACGGGAGTGGCGTCCTTGGGCGCGGACGGAACGGGAGTGGCGTCCTTGGGCGCGGACGGAACGGGGGTGGCGTCCTTGGGCGCGGACGGCACCGGGGTCGGCCCGTCGGCGAACGCGGGCGCGGCGCCCGCCAGCACGGCGGTGGCGGCGAATGCCACAAGGCTCAGCACAGTACGGCGCATCGAATCGCTTCCTCTCGTCTCACCGCCCGATGGTCGGCGGGCGGTTGTGGATCGAGCGGAGAGACGAGGCGGCAGGGGTACGGGTTGTAAAGAGATGGCAAAGCCCAAAAAGGGTGCCGCCGCGACTGCCGTCAGGCGCCGGCGTCCTCCTCCGGGAAGACCGCCGCCCGGTCCAGGAAGGCCAGTTGGGCGTGTTTCTCGGGCACCTGGACGTCGGGGAGGTCCACTTCCGGGAGGACGACCGCGGGACCGGCCACGAAACCCGACTTCAGAAAACGGGCGACGGCCTTCTCGTTGCGCACGTCCGGGTCGACCACGATCCGGCGGCGGTCCAGGCCGCGCAGAACATACGCCGTGAGCACCGAGAGCAGCGCCGCCGTCCAGCCGGGCCGGGCGCCGGCCGGCCCGGCGGGAGCGAGCAGCAGATGGATGCCGATGTCTCCGGGGCGCGTCTCGTAGCACTCGCCGACCCGGTCGGCCGCGGGCTCGTAGGTCTGGAACAGGGCGACCGGTTCGCCGTCCTTGGCCAGGAGGAAGGCGTGGTGGGTGTCGAGGGTGGCCAGGTGGGCGTAGATCTCGGCCACCTGGTCCTCGGTGAGGCCGTTCATGCCCCAGAAGACGGCGCGTTCCTCGCTGACCCAGGCGTGGATCACGGCGGCGTCGGCCCGCGGGTCGAGCGGCAGGACGCGCACGGTGCCGAAGCCGTCGACCCGCTGCTCGTGGACGGCCTCACGGACGGCGGCGTACGGGGTTCCAGAACTCGGGTCGGCATACGGACCGGGGAATGGACCGGCATATGAATCGACGTGCGGGTCGGCGTGCGGGTCGGGCATCGCGGTCTCCCTCGTGAGGCGGGTCCAGTCGGTGACGACCGGGACGAGTTCGCCCCGGATCCACAGGTCGAGCTGATCGCGGTGGTGGGGTGCGCCGGGAACCCCGTCGGCACCGAACGGCACCACCCAGCGGCTGTCCTCGCGGCGGGCCAGGTCCCAGACGTAGCGGGCGGCCGGGCCGCGCGCGGCGAGGTCGGTGAGGCCCGGTACGGCGGAGGTGCACAGCACGCAGTCGTGGTCGCCGGCCAGGCCCGGTTCGGCTTCCGGCCGGCACGGCGTCCCGGGCCGCGCGCGCCAGGGGGCGAGCCGGTGGGTGTCGGCCCAGGTGCCGTACGGCGGCGCGGCGGCGACCTCCTCGACGGCGGCGCGGACGGCGGCGGGACGGTCGATGCCGTACAGCTTCTCGGCCGTCAGCAGGTGTTCGAGGGCGTGGCCGATCCGGGGGACGAGGGCGAGCCAGGGAAGCAGGACGTCCGGGTAGGCGGGCGGCTCGGTGAGCGCGGCGAACGCCGGATGTGCCGCGAGGTGGCGTACGACGGCGCCGCGCACCGCCGCGTACGCCGCGGCGTCGGCGCTGTCCGCGTCCATCCGGCGGTTCCAGGCCAGCAGGCGGTCGCGGAGCCGGGCAGCCTCGGGAGTCAGGCCGTCGAGGGCCGCCAGCCGGGCGAGCAGCGGACCGGCGGAGGCAAGGTGGGTGTCGGTGTGGATCGCGCCCATGTCGGCCGCGGACCAGACCCGGCGCCCGTCGAGGAGGGCACGGATGCGGTCGGCGCGGTGCGGCGGGGCGAACTCGATGCCGAGGGGGGCGGCGGGGCCACGCTGGTTCGCCATCACGGCGATGCCGTCGGCCAGTCCGGCGCGGGGCGTCGGGTGCCGGCCCCGCCAGGCGTACGCCGGCTCCCAGGCGGGCACCGGCCGCAGCCGGTTGGCCCCGGCCCGCTCCGGCACCCAGCCGGCGACCCGGTGCAGCAGCCCGCCCTCGGTGTCGGCGGCCTGCACGACGTTCACCGGCTCGACCCAGCGGTCGAAGGCCCGGTCGACGTCGCCGACCCGGCGGGCCCGCAGCAGCGGCAGGAGCGCGCTGAACCCCAGATCCTCGGTGACCCGGGGCGGGAAGCGGAGGGCGAGGGCGAGGGGGAGGGGGAGGAGAGGGACGGTGGGGACTGCGGGGGTTTCAGGAGTACTCGGGACGACTGCGGGGGTTTCAGGAGTACTCGGGACGACTGCGGGGGTTTCAGGAGTACTCGGGACGGTGGGGGCTGCGGGGTCCGCGAGAACCGCCGCGGGAAGGTCGTCCTCCGTCGGGACGCCGTCCGGGCCCTCCGATACGCCGTCCGGGCCCTCCGGCACACCGTCCGGGCCCTCCGATACGCCGTCCAGGCCCTCCGGTCCGCCGATGATCAGCGGGCCGCGGTCCGTCTCGATGATCTCGATCTCGACCGGAGCCTCCCCCGCCACCCGCACGGTCTCCACGTGCCGGTGTGCGCGCCGCCAGCCGCCGTCGGGCCCGAGCGCCTCCACTCCCGCGCCGGTGCGGCGCAGCCGCTCGCGGTACAGGTCCTGGTAGTCGGCCATCGCGTTGGTGATGGACCAGGCGACCGTGCCGGTGTGACCGAAGTGGGCGATGCCGGGAACGCCCGGCACGGCGAGGCCGACGACGTCGAACTCGGGGCAGGCGAGCCGGATCTGCTGATAGACGCCGGGTTCCTCGATGAACCGGTGCGGGTCGCCGGCGAGGACCGCACGCCCCGTGGCGGTGCGCGCGCCACTCACGAGCCAGCCGTTGCTGCCGGCGCTGCCCGGCCCGTCCGTGGCGAACAGCCCGACGGCGTCGGGCCCGAGGTGCCGTGCCGCCCACTCCCGCCACAACTTGGCGGGGAATCCGGCGAACAGGACGTGTGTGCCGAGCCAGACACCCATCGGCGTCCACGGCTCCCAGCGGCCCGGCGCGAGCCCGGCCCCCGCGAACTCGGGTGCGCGGCGGGCCCCTCGGCCCAGCCCCTCGTTGACCCCGTCGACGTAGGCCCGTACCCAGTCCGCCGTCTCCGAGTCCCGGCGCTCCAGGGCCGCGAAGCAGCGTCGCGCGGTGTCGTCGAGGCGGGCGCGGCGGGCGAACACGTCCCAGGACAGGGCCTCGGCACCGAGGAAGGAAGCCGAGGTTCCGCGCGAGCGGTGCCGTTCGACCTCCAGTTGCCAGGCGCGGTCGAGAGCGGTGACCCGCCCCTGCACCCGGGCGAGTTCACGGACGCTGTCGGCCCGCAGGTGCGGGATACCCCAGACATCACGGTAGATCTCGATGCTCACCCCGACCCCCATCTTTAGGTTAGCCTTACCTAATTATCTCAGGCAGTGCGGGAATCGTACGCGAGCGGCGAGAGGGCCGAGGCCCAGGGTCGGCGGGCGAGAGGACACGGCTCGGCGCGGCGGGCGGCCACCCGGCCGAACGGCACCCCCTCCCCTTGACGCGCGACCAGGGCCGACGCACGGCAGCATCGACTCATGGACGTAAGACTGCACCTCGCCCAGGACCCCGAGGCCGACGCGCTGCTCGGCCGCAGTCCGCTCGCCGCGCTGATCGGCATGCTGCTGGACCAGCAGGTGCCGATGGAGTGGGCGTTCCAGGGCCCGGCGACCATCGCGCGACGGCTCGGCACCGACGACCTGGACGCACACGAGATCGCCGCCCAGAACCCGGAGTCCTTCGCCGCGCTGCTCTCCGGGAAACCAGCCGTGCACCGCTACCCCGGCGCCATGGCGAAGAGGATCCACCAGCTGTGCCAATACCTGGTCGACCACTACGACGGGGACACCGAAGCCGTCTGGCGGGACGTCGGCAGCGGGGCCGAACTACTGAAGCGGCTGGAGGACCTGCCCGGGTTCGGCCGGCAGAAGGCACAGATCTTCCTCGCGCTGCTGGGCAAGCAGCTCGGGGTACGCCCAGAGGGCTGGCGCGAGGCCGCCGGGGTGTACGGGGAGGCGAAGTCCCATCGGTCCGTCGCCGACATCACCGGGCCCACGTCACTGGCCAAGGTGCGCGCGTACAAACAGGAACTGAAGTCGGCGACGAAGACGGCAAAGACTGCACAGCCGTCACAACCGGCCGACACGGCGAAGAAGGCCACCGGCACGACACAGACGACCGCCGGTAGGGCGAAGACGACTGCCGGCACGGCGAGGACGGCCAGGACCGCCGACAGGCCGAGGAAGCCAGGGCAGACCGAGAAGCCCGAGAAGCCCGGGAAGCCCGGGAAGTCGTCCGGCGGGTCGGGGAAGTCCGGGAGATCGGGAACATCGGAAAAATAGCGTCAGCCGGCGTGTCAGCCGGGTGGCCCGTCCCGGGTGGCGGGCCGCTCGGGGCCGATCCCAGCATGGAGCATGACCGAGCCACCGAGCAGCGGCTCCAACTGGGGCCCCGAGTACGACGACCGCAAGGTCCACGCCACCCACCCGGCGACCGCGACCGGCCGCCACGACCCCGAACCGCCTTTCGAGGGGCCGCTGCACGCCCTGTCGCGCGCCGCCTGGCAGGTCGTCCTGCTCACCGGCGTCGCCTCGTTCATCCTGGGCATCCTCGTCCTGGTCTGGCCGAGCGTCTCGTTGCTCATCGCCGGTGTGCTGTTCGGCATCTACCTGGTGGTGAGCGGCATCTTCCAGTTGTCCGCCGCCTTCGGCACGCACAAGGCGACCTCGCTGCGCGTGCTCGCCTTCATCAGCGGCGCGCTGTCGATCGTGCTGGGCCTGTTCTGCTTCCGCGGCCCGATGCAGTCGATCCTGCTGCTCGCCCTGTGGATCGGCATCGGCTGGCTGATCCGCGGCATCACCCAGACCCTGGCCGCGGCCTCCGACGGCGCCATGCCCGCGCGGGCCTGGCAGATCTTCCTCGGGGTCGTCACCTTCATCGCCGGGATCGTGCTGATCGTCTCGCCGTTCGATTCGATCGCCGTCCTCACCGTGGTCGCCGGAGCCTGGCTGGTCGCCGTCGGCATCGTCGAGATCATCACGTCCATCGGCATCCACAACCACGCCGGCCAGGTGCCGCGCGTCGTGTGACGACGCTCCGTACGCCGTGCGAGCGGATCCCGCAGCCATCGCGATGAACGCCGAACGCCCCGCGGGGAGACGACCTTCCATGAGCAGTACGCGCACCCTCCGGTCCGGCCGAGTCTGGTTGCGGGTGCTCGTGCTGCTGGCGCTGCTGGTGCCGGGCACCCTCACCGAGGCGCACACGACGCCGGTCGTCGCCGGCAACATCGTCCAGCACGACGGCTTCGACACGGCCCTGCGGCCACCGCCCCGGGCCGTCCACCACCCCCTGGCGGCCGCGCGCCCCTCGCCCCTCGCCGACCCGCCGACCGCCGTCCCGCACGGGCAACCGCTCCCCCTGCCGCCCCGACCCTCGCACGCCCTGCGCGCCCGCTGTTCCGTGGTCCTGCGCTGCTGAGACGGACCTGCCCTTCCCCGGTCCGTCAGCACCCCAGGCAGCACACACGAGGAACCACGAGGAACACGGCCATGCCCTCAGACCCGTACGCGGTCCTGCGCGCCCTGCTGCGCGCGGAGGCCCTGCGCAGCACACCGAAACCGGACACGGACAAACCGAAGCCGCATCAGCAACCCGTGAAGCGGCCACGCGGCTGGCGCGATTGACCCATCGCCACGATCACGATCGACACCATCGACACGATGGCCGCGATCGACGTGGTGGTGCCGCGCTGCGCCCGGCACCACCACGTCGGCCCATCACGTCCATGCGATCTCTATCTGATCTCTATCCGATCTCCATACGATCGCCCATACGCCCCTCAGCCCACCCCCACACCCCCGCACCCCCACATTCCCTTCCCCCACACCCCCTCCCCCCTTCCCCCCTTCCCCCACACCCCCCTCCCCCCTTTCCGCGCCCCCCTCGCCCCCCTTCCCAGCGCCCCGTACCCTCTCTCCCTCCACCCCCGCGGGGCTCAACGCCTCCCGTCTGGCACTGTCAACGCCTTCTGCGGGCCGTGCCGAACAGGGAGCGGGTGATCTCCCGTCCGAGCTGTGTGCCCACCGAACGGGCGAGGGACTTGAACACGCCGCTGCCGACGACCTGTTCGACCAGGGTCGGCTCCTCCTTCGGCGCCCCGCCCCGCCGCGCCGGGGCCTGCGGCTGATCCGGCCGCGGCTGCTCCTGCGCCGCCGCCAGTTTCTCGTACGCCGACTCGCGGTCCACA
This sequence comes from Streptomyces sp. NPDC001270, assembly GCF_042896695.1. Taxonomy (NCBI): domain Bacteria; kingdom Bacillati; phylum Actinomycetota; class Actinomycetes; order Kitasatosporales; family Streptomycetaceae; genus Streptomyces; species Streptomyces sp. NPDC001270. The sequence goes on from NZ_JBIAXM010000027.1 coordinate 57,624, forward strand.
GCCTGTGCATAACGCCCGCACAACGGAGACTCCCGCACGGCCCGGTCCAGGGCGGTGGCGTCGACGGGGCCCATCAGGGACTCCGGCGCACGCAACCGGGTCGCGGCGACCGGGGTCGGGGCACCTTTCTCGCTGAGCACGGTGACCACGGCCTCGCCGGTGCCGAGACCGGTGAGCAGTTCTTCGAGGTCGTACGCCGAGTACGGGAACGTCTTCACGGTGGCCTTCAGGGCCTTCTGATCCTCCGGGGTGAAGGCCCGCAGCGAGTGCTGGACCCGGTTGCCGAGTTGCGCGAGAACGTCGGAGGGCACGTCCTTCGGGGTCTGGGTGACGAAGAAAACGCCGACCCCTTTCGAGCGAATGAGCCGCACGGTCTGCGTGATCGAGTCCAGGAACGCCTTGGACGCGCCGTCGAACAGCAGGTGCGCCTCCTCGAAGAAGAAGACCAGCTTCGGCTTGTCCACGTCGCCGACCTCGGGGAGGTCGTGGAAGAGATCGGCGAGCAGCCACATCAGGAAGGTCGAGAACAACTGCGGCCGGTCCTGCACAGCGGGCAGTTCGAGGACGGAGACGATGCCGCGGCCGTCGTCCGCAGTGCGCAGGAAGTCGCCGGGTTCGAACTCCGGCTCGCCGAAGAAGTCGGCCATGCCCTGCGCCTCGAAGGCGGTGAGAGAGCGCAGGATCACCCCGGCCGTCGCCGTCGACAGCCCGCCGATCGCCTTCAGCTCCGCCCTGCCCTCCTCGGAGGTCAGGAACGCGACGACCGCCCTGAGGTCCTTGAGGTCGAACAGTTCGAGGCCCTTGGTGTCGGCGTAGTGGAAGATCAGGCCGAGCGACTGCTCCTGGGTCTGGTTGAGCCCGAGCACCTTCGACAGCAGCACGGGGCCGAAGCTGGTGACCGTGGCCCGGACCGGGATGCCGTGGCCCACCCCGCCGAGGGCGAAGAACTCGACGGGGAAGCCGGTCGCCGTCCACTGCTGGTGCACATCCGCCGCACGGCCCCGCACCCGGGCGTCCCCGGTGCCCGGCGCCGAGATCCCGGACAGGTCCCCCTTGACGTCGGCCAGGAACACAGGAACGCCCTGCACCGACAACTGCTCGGCGATCAGTTGCAGGGTCTTGGTCTTGCCGGTGCCGGTGGCGCCCGCGACCAGACCGTGCCGGTTGAGCATCGGGAGCGGGATGCGGACCTGCGCGTCGGGCAGGCACAACCCGTCCCACAGCAGGGCGCCGAGATCCAGCGCCGGGCCCGCGAAGGCGTACCCAGCGGCGATCTCCAGGGCCTCCTTCGGCAGTGCGGGAGCGCTCCCGCGCATTTCCGGGGAAGCGGCCGGCCGCACGGTCTCGCTGTCACTCATCTCGGACCCCTGTTCCCGATATGCCCTTATTTAGGGCGCTTTTTCCAGCGTCGCACTCCGTCGCCACGGCTGCGCCCGGAACGTGTGGACCGGTAGGCTTTCCGTGTGATCTTCAAGCGCATCGGAAACGGCCGGCCGTACCCCGACCACGGCCGGGAGAGCACCCGGCAGTGGGCGGACGTCGCACCGCGCCCGGTCCGCCTCGATCAGCTCGTGACGACCAAGGGCCAACTCGACCTGGAAACGCTCCTCGCCGAGGACTCGACCTTCTACGGCGACCTCTTCGCGCACGTCGTGAAGTGGCAGGGCGACCTCTACTTGGAGGACGGACTGCACCGCGCGGTCCGTGCGGCTCTCCAGCAGCGCCAGGTGCTGCACGCACGCGTGCTCGAACTGGACTGACCCCGCGGAGCCGACCCGAGCGACCCGACCGGCGGCCCTCCCGGCCCCACACCCACCAGTCGGCCATCTCCGGCACGGTGGTTGACCCTTTCGGGTTCTCCTACGCCATCGAATGATCATCTAGTAGGCACGGCAGCCCAGGCGCACTACGCTGCGGCCATGAGCATGCTGACTCCCCCCGGCATGGGCGGCAAGTACCGGATCACGGGGGACAAATACCCCAGGATGCGCCCTCGTCGGCGACGCGGCAGGCTCGCGTTCGGGCTAATTGCCGTGGTCGCCGTACTCGCCCTGATCGGCTGGGGGACCTGGCAGCTCATCGACGTCTTCACCGGCGGGAAGAAGGCGTCGGCGGCGAACGCCGAGCCGGACTGCCCCACCGGGGCCGACGCCTCGGCGAGCCCGGCCGCGACAGTGCCCCGGCCCAGCAGCATCACCGTGAACGTCTACAACGCCACGCCGCGCACCGGCCTCGCGAAGACCACCGCGGACGAGCTGAAGAAACGCGGCTTCAAGATCGGCGAGGTCGGCAACGCGCCGACCCAGTTCGACCAGAAGATCAAGGGCACGGGGATACTGCTCGGCCCCGACTCCGCGCGGAACACCACGCTGCCCGTCCTCGCCACCCAGCTCGGCGACGCAGAGCGTCGTACCGACGCCGGACGCAAGGGCACCACCCTCGACCTCATCATCGGCACCGCCTTCAAGGGTCTCGCGAACCCGGCGGACGCCGAGAAGGCGCTGGCCGAGCTGACCCCGTCCAAGACGACGCCCGCCACGTCGAAGAAGAACTGCTGACGCGTCCCCGCGGTCGCCCGCGGCGGGAAGGGGACGGGGCGGGGGGTGTCCGCCCGCAGCGGCCGGCATCCGTCACCGGTTCCCCGTCGACGAGCATCAGCGCCGGTCCGAGGACGGACACCCCCCGCCCCGGCCCCGACCCACCCACCACGACCAGGCGCTACGCACGCCCCCACCGCCTCGCACGGGCGCCGCAGGCACCCCGCACGCCCCACCGAACCCGCACAAGCGCTGCCACCCCGCACACCCACGAGCCCGCACAGACGCCGCAGGCACCCGGTGCTACTCGGCAGCGCCGTACAACCGATCCCCCGCGTCCCCCAGGCCGGGAATGATGTAGCCCTGCTCATTGAGGTGGTCGTCGACCGCGGCCGTGACGACCGTGACCGGGGTACCCGCGAGTTCGCGTTCCATGACCTCGACGCCCTCCGGGGCGGCGAGCAGCACCACGGCGGTCACGTCGTCGGCGCCACGCCTGATCAGCTCCCGGATCGCCGCGACCAGCGTGCCGCCGGTGGCGAGCATCGGGTCCAGGACGTAGAGCTGCCGGCCGGAGAGGTCCTCCGGCATCCGGGTGGCGTACGTGGACGCCTGAAGCGTCTCCTCGTTGCGGATCATGCCGAGGAAGCCCACCTCGGCGGTCGGCAGCAGCCGGACCATGCCGTCCAGCATGCCGAGCCCGGCGCGCAGGATCGGCACCACCAGCGGGCGCGGGTGGGACAGTTTGACGCCGGTGGTCGTGGCCACCGGCGTGGTGATGTCGACCTGTTCGGTACGTACGTCCCGGGTGGCCTCGTAGGCCAGCAGGGTGACCAGTTCGTCGGCGAGTCGCCGGAAGGTCGCGGAGTCGGTGCGCTGGTCGCGCAGCGTGGTGAGTTTGTGGGCGACCAGGGGGTGGTCGACGACGTGGAGACGCATGCCCATAACAGTAACCGCGCCCTTGCACCGCTTGCGCTGGCATCAAACCACCCGTTCGAGGGAAAGTGGGATGGACTGACCAGGGTGGTGAAACGATGCCTGAGCAGCCTGATCACCAGTCGGACGCGCCCGGCGACCCCGTCGCGCCCGACCGCACCGACGCGCCCGGCGCAACCACCGGGAGCACGTCCGGGCCCGGAACCGAACCCGGAACCGAACCCGAGACCGAACCCGAGACCGACGCCGAGCGCCGACGCCGCCGGGCCCGGTTCCTGCGCGAGCTGGCGGAGGCGCGCGAGCTGCGCGACCGCGTCCAGCCGCGCCGCGCCAAGGTGGCCAGACTCCGGCAGACACTGCGCATGCGGACCTTCCGCTGGTAGGGAAGATCGGCGGTCCCCGGTGCGTTGCGAGTGAGGCCGTGCGTGAGCGCGCCCAAAAGCCGCGTACGATCCGCAGGTGGCGGCAACGAGTGCGCTGGTGATTCCTTGACCGACGTACGGATGCGACTTTGCATTCGCACGATCAAAACTGCCAGACACAGGGAGCCGAAGACGTCCCCTGAGCGCTTTGTTTCTGCCACGATTCCGAGTGGGCGGGGCTCGGAGCACAGCTCTCTCCGCCCAGAACCTCCGCCGGGGGGACCCCCAACCGGCACGCCTAAGACCAGTGGGAGAGTCACGGTGTACTTCGCCGCACTGCTCGCGCGCACCGAAGACGGGTGGGAAGCGAGCGACACAGAGCTCGACGATGTGGAAACCCTGTCGGATCTGGCCGACCTGGCCCGGGAAGCCTCTCCCGAAGAGGACACGGTGCTCGTCCTGATCGAGCAGGAGGACGCGTGGTTCGGCGTCGTCCGCGTGGACGGCGAGGACGACCCTCGCATCTACGTCTCCGACGCCGCCGCCGCTGCCCGCAGCGCCTACGGCGAACTCCTGCTCACCGACGAACTGCTCGGCCGCGAGCCCGGCTCGGACGGCCCCGACCTGGATGCCCTCGACCTCGACGGCACGGAGGACGGTGAGTCCGAAGACGAGGACGAGGACGAGGACGGGGACGGCCCGTCCGCCGACGCGGTGGGCCACGGCCCGGTCGGCGACAGCGAGATCCTCGACGACCTCGGCGTCAGCGAGAAGGAGCTGCGCGCCCTGGATGCGGAGGACGCCCTGGGCTCGATCGCCGAGGCTCTGGGCGCCTCGGAGGTGCTGGAGACCGTCCGCTGACCGGATCACCCGCGCAGCGGATCCCTGATCCGGTACGCGACCGCTGGCGGGCCGCGATGCGGCTCGCCCTGACGGAGGCCGAGCAGGCCGTCCGGGGCGGGGACGTCCCGGTCGGCGCCGTCGTGCTGTCCCCGGACGGCGCGACGGTCCTCGCGAGCGGCCACAACGAACGCGAGGCCACCGGCGACCCCACGGCCCACGCGGAGGTCCTCGCGCTCCGGCGGGCCGCCGCCGCACTGGGCGCCTGGCGGCTCACGGGGTGCACCCTCGTGGTCACGCTGGAGCCCTGCACGATGTGCGCGGGCGCCCTCGTGCAGTCCCGTGTCGACCGCGTCGTCTACGGGGCCCGCGACGAGAAGGCGGGTGCGGCCGGCTCCCTCTGGGATCTCGTGCGCGACCGACGGCTCAACCACCGGCCCGAGGTCGTCGAGGGCGTCCTGGCCGAGGACTGCGCCCAGCTGCTCAGCGAGTTCTTCCGGGAGCGCTGACATACCGATTTCAGCCGCCGGCCCCCGGTGCTGTAGGGTCTCCCTCGGTAGCGTGTCCGAGCGGCCGAAGGAGCTCGCCTCGAAAGCGAGTGTGGCGCAAGTCACCGAGGGTTCAAATCCCTCCGCTACCGCTGTAGAAGGGCCTCGTCGACCGACGGGGCCCTTTCGCATGGGCGGTGCGAGTCCGGCAAAAGCCCTCGGCAAAAGCCCTCGGACGGCGGGCCGTTGGTTCCCGTGGGGCACGTGAAGGCTACACTCACCGCCGGCAGCAGGCGGCCCGACGGACACATCAGTGACAGGGGAGGCGCGGTGGCGGTGAACGCCAAGAAGATCGCCGTGTACGTGCTCGTGGTCTTCGTGCTGTACGTGATCATCACGGATCCGGCCAAGGCGGCGGACTACGTCCAGATAGGGTTCGAGGGCATATCGAACGCGGCCAAGGCCATCGGTGACTTCATGACCTGGGCCGTCAACGGAGGAAAGAGCTGAGGGAACGCCCATGATCCGCCACTTGGTCCTGTTCAAGCTCAACGAGGGCGTCGAGCGCGACGACCCGCGCGTCCAGGCGGGCGAGGCGGCCTTCCGGCCCCTGGGCGACCGCATCGAGGACCTGCGCTTCTGGGAGTGCGGCTGGAACGTCTCCGACCGGCCCGTCGCCTACGACTTCGCGATCAACTCGGCGGTCGACGACGCCGACGCCCTCAAGCGCTACCTGGAGCACCCGGCGCACCAGGCGGGCGTCGCACTGTGGCGGGAGTTCGCCACCTGGGTGATCGCCGACTACGAGTTCTGAGCCGTACGGTCGAAACTCGCCCCCGCACCGGAGTGGTGCGGGGATTTTTTGCGTCTCATGCCCCACTTCATCAGTCAACACGTCGTTATGCGGTGCTTGAACACAGTGCACATGTCTTGTGATGCTATGACCGCTTTTGACGGATGAGGTGTCCGATAGAAGAGGTGGCGTTGACCTTGTCGGCCAGTACTGCGCCGCCCCAGGACGGGGCTCCCGCTCCGGCCCCGGACCCGGTGCCCGAGAAGCGGCGCGGTGCCGACACCCGTGCCCTCACCCAGGTGCTCTTCGCCCAGCTCAAGGACTTGCAGCCGGGCACCTCCGAGCACAACCGGGTGCGCGGGGCGCTCATCGAGGCCAACCTCCCGCTCGTGCGCTACGCGGCCGCCCGCTTCCGCTCCCGCAACGAGCCCATGGAGGACGTGGTCCAGGTGGGCACCATCGGCCTCATCAACGCCATCGACCGCTTCGACCCGGACCGGGGCGTGCAGTTCCCGACCTTCGCGATGCCGACCGTCGTCGGCGAGATCAAACGGTACTTCCGGGACAACGTCCGCACCGTCCACGTACCGCGCCGGCTGCACGAACTGTGGGTGCAGGTCAACAGTGCGACCGAGGACCTGACGACGGCGTTCGGACGCTCCCCGTCCACCGCCGAGATCGCCGAGCGGCTGCGGATCAGCGAGGAGGAGGTGCTGTCCTGCATCGAGGCGGGCCGCTCGTACCACGCGACCTCCCTGGAGGCCGCGCAGGAGGGCGACGGGCTGCCCGGGCTGCTGGACCGCATCGGCTACGAGGACCCGGCCCTGGACGGCGTCGAGCACCGCGACCTGGTCCGTCACCTGCTGGTCCAACTCCCGGAACGGGAGCAGAGAATCCTTTTGCTGCGCTACTACAGCAACCTCACCCAGTCGCAGATCAGCGCGGAACTCGGCGTCTCCCAGATGCACGTCTCACGGCTGCTCGCGCGCAGCTTCCAGCGGCTGCGGTCGGCGAACCGGATCGACGCGTAGGGGCTCCGCCGGCCGGGCGGGCGGCACCGCGCCGCCGGCGTGTGCGCCGTCGTTCCGTACGGCACCCTCGTGGCTGGTCACGCGGTTTCCCGCGCCCCCCTGCGGGACCGCACCCCCGGACGCCACCCCGAGCCTCCAGCGCCCCGAGTCTCCGCCACCGCGAGACTCCGCCGCCCCGGCCTCCGCCGCGACGCCGCCGACGGGCCGCCGACGGGCCCCGACGACCCGCCGCGCATCCGCCGCCGTACCGCTCCGGCGCACAACCGAATGCGAGAGCGATCGATCACCGGACCGAGCGATTCGCCCACCAGGGAAGATTCCGACATCCACCGGCCCACGGGCCGCCAGACCCCCTCCTGGCTGGGCTGATTCAGAACTATCATGTCGACATGTCACTACAGCGCGTTGCCGACATGTGACATTCTGCGGGAAGCGCGTTTGCCGTGGCTCCGGCTCCGGTATTCAGGTGAAGGTTGCGTTCCTCCCAGGGGACGCACCGCGACCGTCCCGCGACCCAAAGGGGGTGGCATGTCCGCAGACCAGGGCAGCTCGAAGGTGCTCACGCCCACGAACAGCGAGGCAGCGCCCAAGGAGCTCGACGCTCTCGACGTGCTCGACGACGTCACGGCCCTTGAGGCCACGCCCAACCCGGCCGTCTCGGCCGGCTCGGAGGCCATCGACACCCGCACCCTGTCCCGCTCCCTGTTCCTGCGGCTCGCCGCACTCGACGAGAACAGCCCCGAGCGTGCCTACGTCCGGGACACCCTCATCGAACTCAACCTCCCGCTCGTGCGGTACGCGGCAGCCCGCTTCCGCTCCCGCAACGAGCCCATGGAGGACATCGTCCAGGTCGGCACCATCGGCCTGATCAAGGCCATCGACCGCTTCGACTGTGAACGCGGCGTCGAGTTCCCGACGTTCGCGATGCCGACGGTCGTGGGCGAGATCAAGCGCTTCTTCCGCGACACCTCGTGGTCGGTGCGGGTCCCGCGGCGGCTCCAGGAGCTGCGGCTGGCGCTCACGAAGGCCAGTGACGAGCTGTCCCAGAAGCTGGACCGCTCCCCGACCGTGCCCGAACTCGCCGCGGTCCTGGGTGTGTCGGAGGAGGACGTGGTCGACGGGCTGGCCGTGGGCAACGCCTACACGGCCTCGTCCCTGGACTCCCCGGCCCCCGAGGACGACGGCGGCGAGGGCTCCCTGGCCGACCGCCTCGGCTACGAGGACACCGCTCTGGAGGGCGTCGAGTACCGGGAGTCCCTGAAGCCGCTGCTGGCCAAACTCCCGCCCCGCGAGCGGCGGATCATCATGCTCCGCTTCTTCGCCAACATGACCCAGTCCCAGATCGGCGAGGAGGTCGGCATCTCCCAGATGCATGTCTCCCGCCTGCTGACCCGGACCCTGTCGCAGCTGCGCGAAGGTCTCATCTCGGACTGAGGCCGGCCCCCAGCCCCTCCGCCTCCCTCCCCCGCCCGGCCCTTCTCCCGCCTGACCCTTCCTTCCTGACGGTGCGTCAGCCACACTGTCCCGATGCGCGGCACTGGGACAGGAACGGGAGCAGGGACGGGCACGGGGCCGGACGCGGGGACCGGAGCGGCCCCCCGAACCGAAGCGGCCCCCCGGACCCGAGCGGTCCACCGGCCCTGGACGGGCCTCGCCCAGGGCCGCCGAGGCGCCGTCACGGCGGCGTCGGCGGCGGCCGTCTGTCTGGGCGCGGTACTGGCCTCGTGCGGGGGCGGCGGCGGGGGCGGCGGTTACGTCGCCGTCGGGGCGCCCGGGGGTTCCCCGCAGGCACCATCGGGCACGTCACTGAAGCCGAGCGCCCCGGTGACGCTCGTACCGCTCGACGGATCGCCCGGCGCGGACGGCAACTCGCCCGGCACCGGGCCGGCTTCACAGCAACGGCCGGTCCGCCCGACGCCGGGCGGAAGCGGCACCGCCGGCAACGACCGGACCGGATCCGGCGTCGGCGGCGAGGGATCCGCGGCCGACGGCGCGGCGGGAACCGGCGCACCGGCCCCGCCGGGAGACACCGCGCCGACCGGTACGGGAACCGGGTCCCCGGTTCCGCCGACATCACCCGGCGGCCCCGCCACACCACCCACCCCCGCCGCCCTCACCTGGGACGACCCGGCCCGGAAGAGTACCGACAAGCGCTGGTGCGAGAAGGTGACGGTGACCTTCCACAACACCGGGGGAACGGCGGTCCGTTCGGGAACGGTGACCTTCGGGACGCATGTCATCGGCGCGCTCGGCATCGACTGGGCGACGGTGGAGTCCACGGTGGTCCTCCCGGTACCGCTCGGTCCGAAGGCCGAGGAGGACCACACCTGGACGGTGTGCGTGGACGCCTGGCGGGTACCGCTGGGGATGCGCATCGAGACGCAGGACGTGTCCGTCACCTGGAAATGACCCGAGCGCGCGGCGGGCCGGCGGTCACCGCGGGCCGCGCAGCCCCTCTACGAGGAACCGGACCAGCCGGCGCGCGTCGTAGCCGGGGTCGCCGTCCGCGCCGATGCAGAGGTTTCCGACGCCGCGCAGCAGCTCGTACGCCTCCAGGTCGGACCGGACCTCGCCGGAGGCGGCCGCGGCGTCGAGGAGTTGGGCGCACACGGGCAGGAGCCGGTCGAGGAAGTAGGCGTGCAGCGTCTCGAATCCGGCGCTGTCGGACCGCAGGGCGGCGGCGAGTCCGTGTTTGGTGACCAGGAAGTCGACGAAGAGGTCGATCCACTGCCCCAGCGCGGCGTGCGGGCTCGCGCTGCTCGCCAGCAGGGCCGGACCGGCCTTGGCGCAGGACTCCACCTGGTGCCGGTAGACGGCGATGACGAGGTCCGACCTGGTGGGGAAGTGCCGGTAGATCGTGCCGAGGCCGACACCGGCTCGGGCCGCGATGTCGCGCACCGGGGCCTCCACCCCCGAGGCCACGAAGGCCGCCGCCGCCGCGTCGAGCAGGGTCTCCTCGTTGCGCCGGGCGTCCGCCCGCTTGGGCCGGGCCGCGCGCACCGCGCCCGCGTCACGGTCGTTCACCGCACCGCTCCTTCCACCGCCGGATCTTCCACCGCCGGACCCGCTGCCGCAGGACCCGTCTCCGTCAGAGTCGCCGCCGACGGACTTGCCTAAGCGGATCGTCGTTCCGTATTCTTTCCGGAGCGGAGTTCCGCTTTTCCGTGGACGCCGAGCGGGAGCCCGACGGCCGCCCCCGCCCGGTCACCACCATCCCATGTCCGGCCACCCATCACTCCTGCCCGGCCACCGGCGTCCCGCCCCGACCACCGGCGCCCCCGGCCGGCCACCGAGGCCCGCCCCGCCCCCCGGGCCGGACCCTCGGCGCACCACCCCACCCGCGCACCCGCAGGACCCGTACACCACAGCCCCCACGCGCACCGCAGGGAACCTGCAACCCCACCCGGCCTCACGCACCACGCGACCGCCCCCCATCGACTATCGATGCCCCACCGACACCACTGACCCCACCGACCCCACTGACTCCACTTCCCCCACGGACCACAAGACCGGCCCCACAGCAGAAGAACGCCACCCCGTTCGCGCCACCCCTCCACGCCACCCCGTCCGCGCCGCGCAGCCCGTCGCCGCGGCGGCGGCGCCGACCGTTCGAGACCGCGGCACAGCCGCGCGAGAGGAGGACGACGACATCATGTCGCACACCCCCGGACCCCGATTCGGGATCATGACCGCCCCGTCGCACGTCGACTACCAGGACATCCTGCGGATCTGGCGGGCGGCGGACGAGACTCCGCAGATCGAGCACGCCTGGCTGTACGACCACCTCATGCCGATCTGGGGCGACCAGAAAGGGCCCACCTTCGAGGGCTGGACGCTGCTCGCGGCGCTCGCCGCCCAGACCCGGCGGCTGCGGCTCGGCGTGATGGTGACCAGCAACCGGTTCCGGCCGCCCGCGATGCTGGCCAAGATCGCCACGACGGTGGACATCGTCTCCGGCGGCCGGCTCGACTTCGGCATCGGTGCCGGCTCGCGCCCCGACCTGCCCATGGCCCGGCGCGAGTACGCGGCGCACGGGCTGCCCTACCACGACGCCGCGCACGCTGCGCAGAGCCTCGCCGAGGCATGCACGCTGATCCGGCGGCTGTGGACCGAGGAGGAGCCGTTCGACTTCGAGGGCGCCCACCACCGCCTCACCGGGGCGTTCGGCAGTCCCAAACCCGTCCAGCGCCCCCATCCGCCGATCCTCGTCGGCGGGCGTTCGGCCGCGACACTGCGGGTGGCCGCGGACCATGCCGACGTGTGGAACATGCCGGGCGGCGAGATCGACGACGCGGTGCGCCGCAGCGCGCTGCTGGACCGCTACTGCACCGAGGCCGGCCGCGATCCGGCCTCGGTCACCCGCTCCCTGTTCGTACCGGTCTCCTACGACCGGCCCGGCGTCACCCGGGACGCGGTCGACGCGGCAGTCGAGGCCGGCTTCCGGCACCTCGTGCTCGGTCTGACGGCGCCCTACCCCACGGATGTCGTGCCGTGGCTCGCCGATCAGCTCACCGGCGTATCGGCGTAACCCCACGCCCCCGGCTGCCCGGCCGCTCAGCCGTCCGACGGCTCGGCGGCCGGCCTTACTTCAGCGCCAGCCAGGCCACCACCGCCACGATCACCACGGCCACGACGACTCCGACGATCACGCCGACGCGGGGGCCGGCCGGGGCGGCCGCCTGCTGCCGGCCCTGCGGGGACTCGTCGACGAACGCGCGGAACATCTGGGTGCTGCCTGCGGGGTCCTGGTTGCCCTGGGGGCCCTGGGTGTTAGCCATGGGCCGAGACACTAGCGAAGAGGGGCGGGGCCGCCCAAGCGGGGGCGGCGAAGAAAGCCGAGGAAAGCCCAGGAAAGCCGGGGGAAACAGGCGCGGAACGGCCGTCCGGACCGTCTCCCGGGAACCTGGGTCCGCCCCCCGTCCCGAGCACGCGGCGCCCGCCCCCGTCCGGCCTCCCGGTCCACCTGCATATTTACGCTCGTAATACTTGTCTTTGCCAAGTTTTTATGCCGGATGACCCCCTGTTGTTTGCCTGTAGCAACCAAGCAAGTCTAAGGTTGCCTCAAGCAACGAACACGGGAGGTGTGATGGCTGAGCAGACGCAGTTCGAGGAGCTGGGGCGTCAGTTCAGCGCCATCGGGGCCGTGCACCGGGACCTGCGACGGGTACTGCCGCACGACTGCCCGAGCGGTTCCGCCGCCGTACTGACCCTGCTCGGGCGTTACGGAGACATGCGCATGAGCAAGCTCGCCGAGCTGCTCTCCGTGGACATGTCCGTCACCAGCCGGTCCGTCGGCCACGTCGTCGACCGGGGCTGGGTCGAACGGTCCCCGGACCCCGCCGACAAGCGCTCGCGCATCCTGCGCCTCACGCCCGCGGGTCATGCCATGGTGGACGACCTGGCGCGGCGCACCACCGACCTGCTGGCCGAGCGGCTCAGCGACTGGACCGACGACGAGGTCGGCCTGCTGATCCGGCTCATGGCCCGGCTCAAGGACAGTTTCGGCGACTGCCGGCCCCCGCATGCCCGGGCCCATCACCCATCGCAGTCCGCCACCGCGCCCGCAGCCGTACCGGCGCCGGCGCCCGCACCCACGTCCGTCCTCGAAGCGACGACCACCCGTACACCCGCATAAGCACGCAGAACGCAGATCGCAGAAGCGCAGAAGCGCAGAAACGTAGAAACGTAGAAAAGGAAGCCCATGGCAACGACCACACCAGCCGGTGTGCGGGCTCACGCCAAGCACGGGGGAGGCTCCGAATTCGCTCCCATGACGCACCGGCAGATCATGGAAGCGCTCTCCGGGCTGCTGCTCGGCATGTTCGTGGCGATCCTGTCGTCCACGATCGTCTCCAACGCCCTGCCCCGCATCATCGGCGACCTCGGCGGCGGCCAGTCCGCCTACACCTGGGTGGTCACGGCCGCCCTGCTGTCGATGACCGCGACGACTCCCCTGTGGGGCAAGCTCGCAGACTTGTACAGCAAGAAGGCCCTCGTCCAGATAGCCCTGGTCATCTACGTCCTGGGCTCGGTCGTAGCCGGTCTCTCGCACAACCCCGGCATGCTGATCGCCTGCCGCGTCGTCCAGGGCGTCGGCGTCGGCGGTCTGTCCGCCCTGGCGCAGATCGTCATGGCGGCGATGATCTCCCCGCGTGAGCGCGGCCGTTACTCCGGTTACCTCGGCGCCACCTTCGCCGTCGCCACCGTCGGCGGCCCGCTGCTCGGCGGTGTCATCACCGACACCTCGTGGCTGGGCTGGCGCTGGTGCTTCTACGTCGGCGTGCCCTTCGCGATCATCGCGCTGATCGTGCTCCAGCGGACCCTGAACCTGCCCGTGGTGAAGCGGGACGTGAAGGTCGACGGGGGCGGCGCGTTCTTCATCGCCGCCTCGGTCTCGCTGCTGCTGATCTGGGTGACCTTCGCGGGCACCAAGTACGCCTGGCTGTCGTGGCAGACGTACGCGATGGTCGGCGGCGCGATCGTGCTCGGCGTGCTGTTCCTGATCACCGAGGCCAGGGCGAGCCAGCCGATCATCCCGCTCAGGCTGTTCCGCAACCCCACCATCACCCTGGCGTCGCTCGCCTCGATGTTCGTCGGTGTCGCGATGTTCACCGGCACGGTGTTCTTCAGCCAGTTCTTCCAGCTGGCCCGCGACAAGAGCCCGACGATGTCGGGTGTCCTGACCATCCCGATGATCGGCGGCCTGTTCGTCGCCTCCACCGTCTCCGGCCAGTTCATCACCCGCACCGGCCGCTGGAAGGGATGGCTGGTCGCCGGCGGTCTGCTGGTGACGGCGGGCCTCGGCCTGCTGAGCACCATCCGCTACGACACCGAGTACTGGAAGATGGCCATCTTCATGGCCATGCTGGGCCTCGGCATCGGCATGATGATGCAGAACCTGGTGCTGTGCACGCAGAACCAGGTGGATCCGTCCGACCTCGGCTCGGCCAGCTCCACGGTCACCTTCTTCCGTTCCCTCGGTGGCGCGGTCGGCGTCTCCGCGCTGGGCACGGTGTTGTCCCACAAGATCACCGACTACATCAAGGACGGCCTGGCCGATCTGAGCCCGAAGAACGCCCAGGCCCTGGCCGGCTCGGGCTCCTCGGACGCCATCCCGGACCTGAACACCCTGCCGAGCCCGGTGCGCACGGTCATCGAGAGCGCCTACGGCCACGCCATCGCCGATGTGTTCCTGATCGCCGGCTGCCTCGCGGCACTCGCTTTTCTGATCACCCTGTTCATCAAGGAGGTTCCGTTGCGGACGAAGGGCGCGCTGGCGCAGACCGCCGACGAGAACACGACGCAGGACCCGAAGCAGGACGCGGCGGCCGAGGCGCCGGCCGTCGTCGCGCAGGCCGCCGCGCCCGCCACGGAGCACGTGCCCAGCTGGGCCTCCCCGGTCGTGGCGAAGGCCGAGGACGGCCTCCAGCCGGCCGCCACGCGGCAGCTGACCGCCGTCGCCACCCTGCCCGCACCGGAGCAGTCCGGCTCCGGCGGCACCCCGATCCACGGCTACGTCCGCGGCGCCGACAGCGTCCCGGTGGGCCAGGCCGCCGTCACCCTGATCTCCCTCTCCGGCCGCCAGCTGGGCCGCGCGGTCACCCAGATCGACGGTTCCTACGGGCTGGACGCGCCGGGCGCCGGCTCGTACGTCCTGATCGCCTCCGCCGACGGCTTCCAGCCGCAGGCCAGTACGGTCGTGGTGCACGAGGACCCGGTGTCGTACGACGTCCTGCTCAGCGGCACCAGCGGTCTCAGCGGGGTCGTCCGGGCGGCCGGCAGCGCGCTGCCCGTCAAGGACGCGATGGTGATCGTCACCGATGTGCGCGGCGATCTGCTCGCCACCGGAACCACCGGCGAGCAGGGGCAGTTCACCTTCGGTGAGCTGGTACCCGGCGCGGTGACGCTCGCGGTGAACGCCTCCGGCTTCCGGCCGCAGGCCCTGCCCGTCGAGGTCGGTGCCACCGGGGTCACCCGGGTCGAGGTGGACCTGGAGGCGGGGGCCCGGCTCCAGGGTGTCGTCCGGGCACCGTCCGGTCCGCTGGGCGACGCCCGGGTGACCCTCGTGGACGCGGCCGGCAACGTGGTCGGCACGTCCACCACCGGGCCGGACGGGGCGTACGCCTTCACCGACCTGGACGCCGGTGACTACACCGTCATCGCGACCGGCTACCCGCCGGTGGCGACGGCCCTGACGGTGCAGGGCACCGGGGCCGACGGACACAACATAGAACTCGCCCACCCCGGCGAGTAGCGCACTACTCCGGCCCGTGGGGGGTACGTCCTGAGCGGCGGCTCGCCCCCCGCGGGCCGGACACTTTACGACCAATTTGTACAGATTTTCGAAGCCACCATGGAAATGTTCGAACCATGGCTTCTGAGGGAGAAAACGGGATGGGACTGACCGCGAGGATCCGCAGCCGGGACGGATGGGCCGTGTCGCACGCGGTCGTCACGGTGACCGACATGACAGGCACGCAGGTACTGCGGGCCGAGGCGGACGCGGAGGGCGCCGTGCGGGACACCACCCCGCTCGCGCCCGGGGCGTACACGGTGATCGTCACGGCCATCGGGTACGCGCCCGTCGCCTCCAGCGCGATCGTCACCGCGAGCGGACGGGCCGAGGTCGGCACCGTGACACTGTCCCGGCAGGGCGGCTCCGAGCTGCCCCCGCCGGGACCGTGGACGATCGACCCGGCGCACTCCACCGTGGCCGCCGTCGCCCAGCACCTGGGCATCTCCAGCGTGCGCGGCCGGTTCACCGAATTCGCCGGCTCGATCGAGATCGCGCCCGACGACATCGGGAAGTCCCGTGTCCAGGCGGTGATCCGGGCCTCCTCCATCGACACCGGCAACGGCATGCGCGACAACCACCTCAGGTCCGCGGACTTCCTGGACGCCGAGCAGCACCCCGAGATCACCTACCGCTCCACCGGGCTGTCACCGGCCGGCTCGGACCGCTGGACGGTCCACGGCGAGCTGGCCATGCGCGGGATCGTCCGCCCGGTCGACCTGGACCTGGCCTACCTCGGCACCGGCCCCGACCCGTGGGGCGGCGTCCGCACCGCTTTCCGCGCGTCGACGGAGCTGCACCGCTCGGACTTCGCCATCACCTACAACCAGATCGTCCAGGCGGGCATCGCGGCCATCGGCACCACGCTGAAGATCGAACTGGACATCCAGGCGGTGCAGGGCGAGACGCTGCCGCAGATGTAGGCGTGTACGTAGACCCAGCAGGGTCACCCTGAGCGAGGTCACCGCCCCTTAGGCTTCGCTCATGGCACCGAACATCGCGACGAACACCGCCGTCTCCCTCGACGAGCTGCTGGACTTCGTACGGCCCCGGCACCACGCCGTCCTGCTCACCCGGCGGGCCGACGGCGGCCCCCAGGCGTCGCCGCTGACCTGCGGGGTCGACGACGCCGGCCGGATCGTGGTCTCCACGTATCCGGAGCGCGCCAAGACCCGCAACGCCAAGCGGGACTCCCGGGTCAGCCTGATCGTGCTGAGCGACAGCTGGGACGGGCCGTGGGTCCAGGTCGACGGGACGGCGGAGGTCATCGACAGCCCCGACTCCGTGGAACCGCTGGTCGAGTACTACCGGAACATCGCGGGTGAGCACCCGAACTGGGACGAGTACCGGGAGGCGATGGTCAAGCAGGGCAAGTCGATCATCCGGGTCACCCCGACGCGGTGGGGGCCGGTGGCGACGGGGGGATTTCCAGCGCGGTTGGTTGAGCAGCAGTGATTGCGTAGTTCCCCGCGCCCCTTAAGAGGGCCGTTGCCGACCAAGGCGATCAGTCGCGTACCGGAGCGTCGGGGCTGGTCGCGCAGTTCCCCGCGCCCCTTAAGAGGGCCGTTGCCGACCAAGGTAATCAGTCGCGTACCGGAGCGTCGGGGCTGGTCGCGCAGTTCCCCGCGCCCCTTAAGAGGGCCGTTGCCGACCAAGGCGATCAGTCGCGTGCCGGAGCGCTGGTCGCGCAGTTCCCCGCGCCCCTCGGGGGGCCGCGCCCCTGCGGGGGCGCGGGGCTAACTGGGCTTGGTTTTTTGGACCATGGCTTCGATTCCTGCGATCAGGAGGTCCAGGGCGAAGGTGAAGTCGCGTTCCAGCATCTCTTCGACCGTCGCGCCGCCGCGGGCCGCCCTGATGTCCGTGGACTCCCTGATGACCTCGGCGGTCTCCGGGACCTCGGTGACCGCGGTCATGGCCGCGTGGTGGTACTCGTCCGGGGTCATGCCGGCGGCCTCGACCCGGGCGGCGAAGTGGCTCTCGATCGTGCCGTAGCCGTACACGAACTGGAAAACGGCCGAGAGGGCGCCGGTGATCCCGTGGGCGGGCAGCCCGGAACGGCGTACGACCTGCTGGACCCGGCCCGAGAAGGCGAGCGAGTTGGGGCCGATGTTGAGGTAGCGGCCGGCCAACGGGGACAGCCACGGGTGGCGCACCAGCAACGCCCGGTACTCGCGGGCCAGCGAGCGCAGTTGGTCCCGCCAGTCCTCGCCGGTCTCCCCGGCCTCGGGCAGCCGCAGCTCGCCGAAGGCCGCGTCCAGGGCGAGTTCGAGCAGGTCGTCCTTGGTGTCGACGTACCAGTACACGGACATCGCCGTGACGTTCAGTTCGGCGGCCAGCCGCCGCATGGAGAACCTGGCCAGTCCCTCCGCGTCCAGCAGCCGTACCGTCGCCCCGGTGATCCGCTCCCGGTCCAGGCCGGACGGCTGCCCGCCGCCGCGCCCGCCCCGGGGCGCCTTCTGCTCGAGCCAGACGCTGGTACGCGGCGTCCGCTCCGCCTGCTGCGCCATCGCCGCACCCTCCTGGATCTCCGACCACTACCAACGATGCTAGGCCCGTCCTGTGTGATCAGCGGGTCCCACCCCACTGCCGTACGCCCGGACGAGTCCCCCGGACCGTCGGGGCGTGCCCTCTCCGGCCGGTGGCCGCGGCGGCGCCCCGGCCACCGGCCCGCCGGTCTGTCGGTCCGTCGATCCTTCGGCCAACACGGCTACCGTGCCCGCGAACTGACGAGTCGGCGAACTGACCCGCTCACAGCCCGGCGGGGGGGGGGTGGTGACCGCGGTCATCACCCCCGCCCCGCCGGGCGAACCGGTCCTCAGCCGGCGCTCATCAGGTGCCGCTCGTCTTCTGCGTGAGGTCGTAGAAGGTGTCCGAGCCGACCGTCACCTTCTTGAAGGTGCTCTCGACCCACGAAGTGATCTGCGACGAGATACCCGTGTCGGTGCCGGTGTCGCCGCCGCCCATGGCGCCGGGCATGCCGGCTCCCCGGCCGCCGGAGATGAAGTAGTGGATCTTCCCGTCCGCCACGTACTGCTGGAACTGCTCCAGCGTCGGATACGGGTCGGTGCCGTTGTATCCGCCGATCGCCATCACCGGGTCACCGGTGGCCAGTTGGTAGCTCGCCGAATTCTGGGCGCCGATGGACGCGGCGACCCAGGTGTACTGGTCGGCGTCCGCCTCCAGCAGTTTCTTGGCGTCCGAGCTGACCGTGGGCCCGTCGAGCAGACCGCCCATGCCACCACCCGTCCGGCCGCCCTCGCCGGCCCCCGGGAAGCCGCCGCCGTTCTGCTGCCCCTGACCACCGGGGAAACCGCCGCCACCGTTCTGCTGTCCCTGACCGCCCGGCACACCGCCGCCGAAACCGCCACCGCCCGGGAAGCCACCGCCACCGCCGCCCGGGAAGCCGCCACCGCCGTTCTGCTGCCCCTGACCACCGGGGAAGCCACCGCCACCGTTCTGCTGGCCTTGGCCGCCGGGCATACCGCCGCCTCCGCCGAAGCCGCCGCGCATACCGCCGCCACCGCCCTGGCCGCCACCGAAGCCCATCCGGCTCGCACCCGCAGGACCGGCTGTCGGAATGGCGCCGGTGTGCGCGGAGTCGATCGTGGACAGCGTGTACGCGGTCGGTCCGGCCAGCGCGGCGACGAGGCCCGCGGCCGCCGCCCCGAGGGCCAGCCGGCGCGGCACCCGGCCCACGAAGACCAGGCCCAGCGCGGCGGCCAGGCCGCCGACCAGGACCAGCCACCGCAGCCAGGGCGCGTAGTCCGGGGTGCGGTTGAGCAGCACGTAACCCCAGGCCGCGGCGGCCACCACGGAGGCCGCGAGGACCAGCGAGGCCCAGGTCTCGGCCCGCCGCTCCCACACCAGGCCGACGCCCATCCCGACCACGGCCGCGAGGTACGGGGTGAGGGCGACCGTGTAGTACTGGTGGAAGATGCCCGCCATGTAGCTGAACACGATCATGGTGATCAGCAGTGAGCCGCCCCAGACCAGGAACGAGGCCCGGGTCACGGACGTGCGCCGGGCCCGCCGGGTGGCCCACAGGGCGGCCACCAGCAGGATCAGCGCGGCCGGGATCAGCCAGGAGACCTGGCTGCCGACCTCGGCGCTGAACATCCGGTCCCAGCCGGTCTCCCCCCAGCGGCTGCCGCCGCCCGCGCCGCCCTGGCCGCCGACGCTGCCGGTCTCGTCGCCGTTCAGCCGCCCCAAGCCGTTGTAGCCGAAGGTCAGTTCAAGGAAGGAGTTGTTCTGGGAACCGCCGATGTACGGACGCGACGAGGCGGGCCACAGCTCCACGATCGCCACCCACCAGCCGCCCGCGACGACCATCGCCGCCGTGGCGAGCCCCAGTTGGACGAACCGCTTGCGCGGCCGCACCGGAGCGCAGACCGCGTACACGATCGCCAGCGGCGGCAGGATCAGGAACGCCTGCAACGTCTTGGCGAGGAAGGCGAAGCCGATCGCGGCCCCCGCCCACACCAGCCACTTGGTCCGGCCGTCCTCCACGGCGCGCAGCACCAGGTAGCAGGCCAGCGCCATCAGCAGGGCCAGCATGGCGTCCGGGTTGTTGTACCGGAACATCAGCGCCGCGACCGGGGTGAGCGCGAGCACCGCGCCGGCGACCAGTCCGGCCACCGGGCTGAACCGGCGCCGTACGGCCGCGTAGACCACCGCGACCGTGCCGACGCCCATCAGGACCTCGGGGGTGAGGATCGCCCAGGAGTTCAGGCCGAAGATCCGTACGGACAGGTCCATCGGCCACAGGAAGGCCGAGGGCTTGTCGACGGTGATGGCGTTGCCCGCGTCGAGGGACCCGAAGAAGAACGCCTTCCACGACGTGCTGCCCGCCTGCACGGCCGCCGAGTAGAAGGAGTTGGAGTAGCCGGAGACGCTCAGGTCGTAGAGGTAGAGCAGCGCGGTGGCGAGCAGCAGGCCGAGGAAGGCCGGGCGCGCCCAGCGGGGGTCCTCCGGACGTCCGCGCCAGAGTCTGCGGACGAAGGGCTGCTTCGGTTCGCCCGACTCGGGGACGGGGTTCCCGGGCGCGTCCGCCGCGGGGGCCGCGGCCTGCCCGGATGCCAGGGCCGGGGGCGGCGGCGAGGCCGGGGGTGGGGGAGCCGTCTGCGGCGGGCCCGACGGGCCGGGACCGCCGTGCGGGGACGACTGCTCGTAGTGGGTGGTCATCGGGCTTCCCCCGGGTCGGTGTCATGAGGGCGCACCGGCTGCATCCGCACGGTGGCGTCCCTCCAGTTGCCGTCCGCGGCGTCGTCGACGCGGGACTGGGTGGTCGTCGGGTGCTGGGTGTGCTGGTACTGGGCGGAGCCGTGCCGCGCGGGCGGGCCCGAAGGCTGCGCGGGCAGGCCGGGGAGCCGCCCGGCGGAGACGGGGTACTGGGCCGTGGCCGCCGGGTGGGACGGGGCGGATGCCGAGGGCAACGGGTGGGACGCGGTGGCCGCCGGGTGGCGGGTGTCCTGGGCCGCCGGGCCCGTACCGTACTCGCGCCGCTCCGGGAACACCCATGCGCGGAACAGCAGGAAGCGCAGCACGGTCGCCGCGAGGTTGGCGGCGATCAGCACCGCCAGCTCCGTGGAGTGCGGCGGGTTGCTGCTGGCCGCGTCCAGGGCGGCGAGCGAACCGCTGGTCAGGGCGAGACCGATGCCGAAGACGACCAGGCCCTGCGCCTGGTGCCGGACCGCTCCGCCGCGCCCGCGCACCCCGAAGGTCAGCCGCCGGTTGGCGGCGGTGTTGGCGACGGCCGAGACCAGCAGGGCGAGCGCGTTGGCCACCTGGGAGCCGGAGAACTGCCGGAAGAGGCTGTAGAGGACCAGGTAGAAGAGGGTGGACAGGCCGCCGACCACGCAGAACCCGACGAGCTGGCGGGCCAGCCCCTTCGGCACGTCCTGGATGTCCCGGTCGCGCGGGTCGTCGCCGAACGGGCGGGTGAGCCGGTCAAGCGGCAGCGAACCGGTGGCCAGGGCCTTGCCCACCCGCCACACCCCCTTGAGGTCCTCGGTCGCCGTCTTCACGATGTGCACCGTCGAGTCCGGGTCGTCGACCCAGTCGACCGGCACCTCGTGGATCCGCAGCCCGGCCCGCTCGGCGAGCACCAGCATCTCGGTGTCGAAGAACCAGCCGGTGTCCTCCACCAGCGGCAGCAGCGCCTGGGCCACATCGCGCCGGATCGCCTTGAAGCCGCACTGCGCGTCCGAGAAGCGGGCCTGCAACGAGCCGCGCAGGATCAGGTTGTACGAGCGGCTGATGAACTCCCGCTTGGCGCCGCGCACCACCCGCGACGACCGGCTCAGCCGGGATCCGATCGCCAGGTCGGAGTGGCCCGAGATCAGCGGGGCCACCAGCGGCAGCAGCGCGTTGAGGTCGGTGGACAGGTCGACGTCCATGTACGCGAGGATCGGGGCGTCCGAGGCGGACCACACGGTCCGCAGGGCACGCCCGCGGCCCTTCTGCTCCAGGCGGAAGTCGTGCACCTCGGCGAGGCGCGCCGCCAGGTCGGCCGCCACCTGCGGCGTGCCGTCCGTGGACGCGTTGTCGGCGATCGTGATGCGGAACGCGTACGGGAAGGTGCGGGTGAGGTGCTCGTGCAGTCTGAGCACACATGGCCCCAGGTCCTTCTCCTCGTTGTAGACGGGGATCACTACGTCCAGGACAGGCGTACCGGCGGCTGCGGCCGGGAGGTGCTCCCGCGCCGGCAGGGTGCCGGGAGAAGAGTCGGTTCGCATGCCCCCGACTGTCGTCAGGCGCCCTGTTCTGCCCATGTGGTGGCACTGTGCTGCGCCTGTGAGTGCGATGGCCCAGGTGTTTCGCGGGCCTGCCGGAAAAGCGCCGGGTGAAGCACGGGCAGGTGCACGGTGAACACCGTGCGCCCGGGGACGCTGTCCACGGTGACGGACCCGCCGTGCGCGGTCGCCACGGCCTGCACGATGGCCAGGCCCAGACCGGTCGAGCCGGTGGATCTGGACCGGGCGGAGTCGCCCCGCGCAAACCGTTCGAACACGTGCGGCAGCAAATCGGCCGGAATGCCCTGGCCGTTGTCCTCGACGTCGATGCACATCCACTCCCCGCGCCGCTGCACCCGGGCCGTGACCGTGGTGCCGGTCGGGGTGTGGTTGCGGGCGTTGCCCAGCAGGTTGACCAGGACCTGTTGCAGCCGTGCCGCGTCCGCGGAGACGAGGGCCGGCTCGTCGGGCAGGTCCAGCCGCCAGGTGTGGTCCATGCCGGCGGCGCGGGCGTCGCTGATGGTGTCCACGACGAGCGGGATGAGGTCGGTCTGCTCGAACTGGAGGGGCCGGCCCGCGTCGAGCCGCGCGAGCAGCAGCAGGTCCTCGACGAGCAGCGTCATCCGGCCCGCCTCGGACTCGATACGGCCGAGGGAGTGCCGGGTGTCGGGGCCGACCTGCTCCCGGCCGCGCCGGGTCAGTTCGGCGTAGCCGCGGATGGAGGCCAGCGGGGTGCGCAGTTCGTGGCTGGCGTCCGCGACGAACTGCCGTACCCGCATCTCGCTCTGCTGGCGGGCGTGCAGGGCGCCGTGCACGTGGTCGAGCATCCGGTTCAGTGCGGCGCCGACCTGTCCGACCTCGGTGTGCGGGTCGCACTCGGACTCCGGCACCCGCTCGCTCAGCTGCACCTCGCCGGTGTGCAGGGGCAGTTCGGAGACCCGGGTCGCGGTCGCGGCGACCCTCCGCAGGGGGCGGGTGGCGACGCCGACCAGGACGTACCCGGCGATTCCCGCAGCGACCAGACCGGCGGCGGTCACGCTGATCTCGACGAGGATCAGGGTGTTGATGTTGTCGTCGGTGTCCTTGGTCGGTATGGCCACGTAATAGCTGCCGTTGGGGCCGGTGACGTACTGCGCGCGGTAGCTGCCGAGACCGGGGATGTCGACGGTGTGTTTGGCCTTGTCCTTGGGGACGGAGCCGAGCGCCGAGAGCTGGTCCTCGCCGAGCACCTGGGCGCTCATGTCGAGGGTGTCGTGCGACTTGTGGCCGACCTTGCCTTCGGTGACGGTGCCGTTGTCGACCACCGCGGCGATCGTGAACTGCGGCTGCGGGCCCCGGGAGACGAAATCGGTCAGGTCGACCGTCTTGGACTTGGCGCGCAGGACACCCTGCTGGGCGGCGGGCCCGCCCGCGCCCTGGCCGGGCGGGGCGAACATGCCGGCCGCGCGCGCCCCGACCTCGCTGAGCTGGCCGTCGAGCTGCTGGTACAGATGTGACCGCAGCGCAAGCGTGGTCACGGTGCCGATCACCGCACAGACGACGGCGACGAGCATGACGGTCGCGACGACCAGCCGGCTCCGCAGGGTGCGCTGCTGTCGCGCTCGTCGCTGCTGCGTACGCGGCCGTCGGCGTCCGCTCATGACGCGGCGGGCTTGATCAGGTAACCGGCGCCGCGCCGGGTGTGGATCATCGGTTCCCGCCCGGCGTCGATCTTCCGGCGCAGATAGGAGATGTACAGCTCGACGACGTTGGCCTGACCGCCGAAGTCGTAGGACCAGACGCGGTCGAGGATCTGCGCCTTGCTCAGCACCCGGCGCGGATTGCGCATCAGGAAGCGCAGCAGCTCGAACTCGGTGGCGGTGAGGTGGATGTTCTCCCCGGCCCGCGACACCTCGTGGCTGTCCTCGTCGAGGGTCAGGTCGCCGACGACCAGCACGGAGTCGGAGCGCCGGTCCGCGGCGCCGGAGCGCCGGATCAGGCCGCGCAGCCGGGCGACGACCTCCTCCAGGCTGAACGGCTTGGTGACGTAGTCGTCGCCGCCCGCGGTGAGACCGGCGATCCGGTCCTCCACCGCGTCCTTCGCGGTGAGGAAGAGGACCGGTACGTCCGGCAGGTCGCGGCGCAGCCGGCCCAGCACGGTCAGCCCGTCCATGTCGGGCAGCATCATGTCCAGGACGACGGCATCGGGCCGGAATTCCCGGGCGGTCTGGACGGCACCCTGGCCGTCGCCTGCGCTGCGGATCTGCCAGCCCTCGTAGCGGAGAGCCATGCTCAGCAGTTCGGTGATCGACAGCTCGTCGTCCACCACAAGCACTCGGACGGGGCTCCCGTCCGGCCTCAGCAGTTCGGTGCGCCCCTGGGGCGAGGTCGTGGTCATGGTGGACACCTTTGCGGCGGCCTCTGAGAGCACACTTTCACTTGTCTGTGATTTCTCTGAGAAACCCACAGCGGGCCCTCAGCCAGCCCATGGGCACCTGCTGGGCATCTCCCAGGTGCCTTCCAGGTACCCTCTGGCCTGCACTGATGCCCCCAGAGGGAGCCTCAGGACCACCGGATCGGGCAGCAGGACGACCGGGCCGGACGTCAGGACGACCGGGCCGGACGTCAGGACGACCGGGCTGGACGTCACCGTCGTCGTCGCCGTCGCGAGGCTGGGCGACGGCTCACAAACCGAACAACCGGGCCCCGTTGTCGTGGCACACCGCCCGTAGCCAGGCGTCGCCGAGGCCGAGCCGTTCCAGGGCGTGCAACTGGTGCACGTACGGATAGGGGATGTTGGGGAAGTCGGAGCCGAGCAGGACGCGGTCGCCGAGGTCGGCGAGGCGGGGCAGGGCGCGCCGGGGGAAGGGCGCATGGTCCTCGATGAAGTCCGTGAACGCCATCGTGGTGTCGAGCCGCACCTCGGTGAACCGCTCGGCCAGCGCGAGGAAGTCCTCGTACTCGGGCATCCCCAGGTGCGCGACGACCAGGCGCAGCCGCGGATGCCGGGCCAGGACCCGTCCGATCGGCCCCGGTCCGGTGTGCTTGCCGGGTGCGGGCCCGGAACCGCAGTGGATCACCACCGGTGCCCCGGCCTCGGCGAGCAGCCCCCAGACCGGGTCGAGCAGGTCGTCCGCCGGATCGTAGGCCCCCACCTGCACATGCGCCTTGAACACCCGGGCCCCGTCGTCGAGCGCCTGCCGGACGTAGCCGGTGGCGTTTTCCTCCGGGAAGAGGGTCGCGGTGTGCAGGCAGTCCGGTGTGCGGCCGGCGAAGTCGGCGGCCCAGCCGTTGAGCCAGCGGGCCATGCCGGGCTTGTGCGGATACAGCATCGCCGTGAAGGCCCGTACGCCGAACTCGCGCAGCAGCGCGGCCCGTTCGCCCTCACCGGTCCGATAGGCGATCGGCCACTCCAGGCCACCGGTGAGCGGCCCGAGCCCGTCGAAGTAGGCCCACACCTTGTGCAGCACGCGCTCGGGCATGAAGTGCGTATGCACGTCCACGAGCCCCGGCACCCCGAGCCGAGTCCAGAACCGCCGGACATCAGACACTTCGGGGGCTACGGGGGCTACGGGGGCTACGGGGGCTACGGGGGCTACGAGGGCACCATGGGCCCCATCGGCCTCATGGGCCCCGCTGGCTTCACGGGCCCCATCGGTCTCGTCGGCCCCGCCGGCCTCACCGGCCCCGTGGGCTTCAAGGGACCCGCCAGCTCCAGGCCCCCCGGTGGGCTCAGCAGTTCTGCCCGCTTCGGAGGCCCCGTCCACGTCGGCGGAGCCGTCCGCCGGGGCGGCCGATGTCCTCTCCGTGCCGGTCACGCGCCCGCTCCACCGGGATGATCGCTCATTCCTCCACGATCGCCCACGGGCCGCGTACTGTCCATGTCCGGCCGTCGCACCGGCTCAGAACAGCTCGTCCTGGATTCCCGTCTCCTCCTTGAACTTCCTTACGGGTACGGCGATCCCACCGCGTCCGTCGGCCCCGGGCAGGGCCGGGACCAGTTCCCATCCGGTCATCAGCCGGGTGTCCAGGACGACCGTCCCGCGCTCGGCGGCGAGGTGCAGATCGGGCCCCGCGACAGCGACCAGCTCACCGCTCACACCCCCGCCCGCGACCAGCTCGGTCACCTCGCCGAACGCGGCCGCCGGGCCCGCCGTCAGCCCGAACACCTCCGCGTGGTCGACCGCCAGGAACGGCTCACGGGCGAGCGCCTCCGGCCAGTTGTCGAGCGCGACGGCGCGCGCGTGCAGCGCCTCGATCTCCGCGGCGCGGTCGGCCGACGACCCGGGCAGCGCCGCGCGCACCGCCCGCTTCACGCCGTACGGAATCCGGTCGGGCACCCGCAGCGCGGCCCGCAGCAGCTCCTCGGCGCGCCGCGCGGCCATCAGCGGACCGACGGCGAGCCAGCTGAAGCAGACAGCGCCCTGTTCGAGCAGCCTCGCGGACCCCCGTTCTTCGGCGGTGATCCCGACCTTGACCAGGCCGGGCCCGAACCACGCCAGATACACGTGGTACGGCCGCGGGTCGTCCGCGACGGTGTCCGCAGCCACGGAGTGCGCCCGGTCCAGCCGCGCGCACTCCTCGCACCGCGCGCCGGTGCTCCGCCCCGACACCACCGCCCGCACCGGGCAGGGATGCCCACGCGCCCCCACACATCTCCGCACACCCCCGTCCAGGACCCCGAAGGCCACCCGTTTACCCCGGGGCAGCGCACTCCTGCGCCCCCCGTCCCACATCAGCACGGGACCGTCCCCGGCCCACCGCAGCCCCGCGCATGTCCATGCCTGTGCCATCACCCCCGAGAGTAGGCGCCCCCACTGACAACGCCCACGTGCTTCGGATCGGGAGAGGGCCGACCGTCCGGGGACACGCGGTCCCTCCGCGGGCGGAGTCGGGCCGGGTCGGGCACCGACCTCAGTGACCGGCCTCCGCAACCGCGGACTCCGGCTCCCCACTGCCCGCCCCGGCCGCCACCACTGCCGTACGCCGCTCGCGCCCCGCCAGCCGGCATGCCACGCATCCCACGTGCCCGTCCCGCGCGCCGGCGTCCCGGACCCGCATGCCCCAGGTCTCCCGGGGCCGCGGCCCGGGCGGCTTGCCCCAGCCCACGAGGTGCAGCACCCAGGTGACCAGGACGGCCACGGCGACGATCCCGGTCCCGCCGCCCACCACCGCGGCGGAGGCCATGACCACGCCCAGGCCCGCCACCGTGGACCCGACGGTCGCGATGAGGGCACCGGTCCAACCGGCGACCGTGTGTCCCTCGTCGTGCTGTCCGCTCACGTTCCCGCCTCCGTTCGTCGGCAGGGCGAGTCCGCCCGCTCGGCGTGAGGGCCTAAACTCCCTCACCACGTAAGGAATTTACTCCCACATCCCTCACCAGCTAAGGTAATTGAGAAACATGGACGCCAAGCCGGACACCGCCGCCACCCCGGCACAGGCGCTGTCGGCGATGGACCACCTGATCGCGGCCCATCTCATCGCACAGCAGGAGATCGCCCGCCGCCTCGGCCTGAACGTCACGGACCTCACCTGTTTCGGCTTCGTCCTGGAGGCCGGCGACGACCTGCTCACCGCCGGCGACCTCGCGACCCGCGCCCATGTCACCACGGGTGCCGTGACCGGAATCCTCAACCGCCTGGAACGCGCCGGTTACGTCAGCCGCCGTCCCGACCCGGCCGACCGCCGACGGGTCCGCGTGGCCGCCGTACCGGATGCCGTCGCCCGCGTCGAAACCGTCTACGCGGGCCACTACCAGCGCCTCACCGCCCTGTTCACCGACTGCTCCCCCGGTGAACTCACCGTCATCACCGACTGGTTCACCCGCGCGACGGCGCTGGCCCACGCGTACCTGGAGAAGCTCAACCGGAACGATCCGGGCGGGACGGGAGAGTGGCGACCTCAGCAGTGCTGACCTCGGCAGTGCTGACCTCAGCAGTGCTGACCTCAGCAGTGCTGACCTCGACAGCGCTGACCTCGACAGCGCTGACCTCGGCAGGGGCGCCGCGGAACGGCTGGGGCCGCCCCCGCGATACGGCTAGGGTCACTCCCATGGGTGCCGCCACAGCCGCCATGGTCACTGCCGTCGTCGGGGTCCTCGGCACCCTGTTCGCGCCGCTGATCACCAGTTGGACGGCCAAGCGCCGCCGGGCGGAGGACAGCCGCGCCGAGGAGGCGAGACGGCGCTTCGAGGAGCGGCGGGCCGCCTACACGGCGATGAACCGGGCCTCCCGCCACTTCCACACCATGCTGAAGGACGCCCTGCACCGCCTGCGGGACGGGGTCTACAGCGACGACGACCGCGTCCAGGTCGAGGAGGCCCGGCGGGACTACCGCGACCGCTACGCCGAGGCACAGATGATCGTCCCCGAGGCGGTGCTCAGGTCGTCCCGCGAGGTGAACGCCGTCCTGGCCGCGGTCGACGCCACCGCCAAACGCATCGACCGGGGCCGGGCGGGAGAAGGGGAGAGCGCGGAACAGGCCCTGCTGACCCTGAAGACCGCGGAGCCCAGGCTCACCACCATGCGCCGCGTCATGCGCGAGGATCTGGGCCTGCCGGACTGACAAGGAATCATCGCAGGTCAGGGCCGTTCCGTACGGATGTCACCGGTGATCGCGACACCGATGTCGCCGCCCGCCGCCACCGACCGCTCCCCGGATGCCGTGACCGACACCCCGCCGCCGGCGGGCAGCAGGGCGGTCAGTTCGCGCAGCAGCTCCGCGTCGTCCCGCAGGACCCGCTTGATCTGCTGGCGCAGGGCCGCCGCCGCGTCCGCGTCGTCCGGTTCCGCGACCGCGTCGCCGACCGCGGCCTCCAGCTCGGCACGCCCCTGCGCGTCCCGGCGCCGCCATACGGCCTGCAACAGGCGACGACCGGCATTCGCCGTCGCGTCCACCGCCGAGTTCTCGGCCCGGGTCAACACCCCTGCGCCATAGGCACCCAGAGCCGCCGTCAGATACGGCCCGGCCTGCCCCAGAAACTGAACAATCTCCGCACTCACGCTCTGCCCCTCAACTCCGGCCTTCAACTCCGGCCCTCAACTCCGGCCCTCAACTCTGGCCCCTCATCCCTTACCCCTGTGCGTCCACCCCTGCGCGTCCACCCATTTCATGATCACTCCTTTTCATGATCACGCCTTTCGCGTCGAGTCCAGGGCAGCTGCCGCAACTCTCCGCATCGTCGGCGGTGTTGCGCCAAGCTCTACGCGTTGCGGATGCTGTGGAACACGGCCGGAGCGCACCCGGAGGAGAAGCACAGTGGACGAGCGACCTCCCGGCGACGACCACGCGCTGTCCGGGGACCTGCTGCCCCCGGACGACACGGTGGGCGCCGTGTCCGTGAGCATCGGCCTGCGGCCCATCGCGGACGACGTGCTGGGAGAGCGCCGTGACCTGGCCCTGGCGCTCCGCAGATGCTTCGAGGTGCTCGACATCTCCGTACGCAGGTACGCCGTCACGCGCCGCTACCACGCGAGCAGCGTCAGCCGGTATCTCAGCGGGGACACGGTCGCGCCGGACAACTTCATCGCCACGCTGATGGACGACGTCGGCAGGAAACTCGGTCGCCCGATGGCCCAGGAAGCGCGGCTTCGCGTGACGGGGCTGCAACGCGCGGCCCTGAAGGCGACCAGCAGCCGGGCCTGGAAGGTCCAGTACCTGGAGGACCAACTGGTCACCGCTCTCCACGAGAAGGACCTGGCCAGGACCCAGGCCGACGCGGTGGCCACGGCCCTTCAGCAGTCGCAGGAGCACGTGGCGAGGCTGGAGGCGGAACGGGCGGAACTCACCCGGACGGCGTCGGACCACCAGCTCATCGGCGTCGAGCTGGACCTGTTGCGCGCGGAGCAACACCGGGAACGCACCGAGCGGGACGCGCTGCACCAGCGGGTGGCAGACCTGGAAAAGGCACTCGAAGCGGCCGAACGACGTGTTGCGCGGGCCGAGCAACGCTGCGTCGATCTGGAACACCAGTTGCTCGCCGCCGATGCCACGGCGGCCGATGAGGAACACCGGGACAGGCGGCAGGCCGAGGAGAACAGGGAGCGGGAGCAGGCGGAACTCGACGCTCTGCGCGAAGAAGTGGCGCGACTGCGGGCAGCCACGCCGGGGACCAGGACACCGGAAGGAACCACGGGACGGGACGGAACGACAACGACGGCAGCGGCGACGACGGGGTCGGATCCGACGGCGGCGACGGATACGACGACAGAGACGGAAACGGAAACGGGGGCCCACCGCGCGCCGACTCCCCGCGGGGATCTCGTGGCGACCGGCGCGGCCGGTTCCCCCACCGCGGTCCGCCGGGACTTCACGGCCGCTCCGTCGAGCGTCACGATCGTCTTCTCCGGCGCCAACCGGCCCTGGGCGGCGTGGATCGCGCAGTGCCTGGAGCGCCACGGTCACCGGATCACGCTCCAGCACTGGGACCCGCCGCACCAGGTCCCCCTGGAGGATTCGCTGGGCGACCTGCTCCGGTCCAGCGTGCGCGTGCTGCTCGTCCTCAACGACGGGTTCTTCGAGATCGGCCCGCGGCCCGCGGGCGAGTGGGACGCGGTACTGCGCGGTTTCGTCGCGGCCCACTCCGACCGCTTCGCGGCCGTCAGCCTGACCAACCGGGCGCTGCCCCCGGCGACCGCGGTGCTGGAACCGGCCGGCCTGTGGGGGCTGAGCGAGGAGGAGGCCGAGGACCGCCTGCTGAGCAGGCTCGGCCTGGAACGCGCCCGCACCCAGCGGGCCCTGACCCGCTACCCGGAGACGAACTGCGAGGTCTGGGGCGAGGTCCCGCGCCGCAACCCGCGCTTCACCGGCCGCGACCACCTGCTGACCGACATCCACCAGCGGCTGGCCGACGCTGAGCGCGGCGCCGCCGCCTGCACCCTGCTCGGCATGTCCGGCGTCGGCAAGACCCAGCTCGCCGCCGAGTACGCGCACCGCTTCAACACCGCCTACGACCTGGTGTGGTGGGTGAACTCCGACGATCGCGCCGGCCAGCGCGACCGTCTCGGCGAACTCGCCGTCAAGCTCGGTCTGCCCGTCGGCGGTGAACCCGAGGAACGCATCCGCGCCGTCCGGGACGCCCTGCGCCGCGGCCACCCGTACGCCAACTGGCTGGTGGTCTTCGACGGCTGGGACGACACCGAGGGCGTGGGCGCGCTGCTCCCCGAGGGATCCGGGCACATCCTCGTCACCTCACGGAACCGGACGTGGGGCGACCACATGGACGTCGTGGAGATCCCCGCGTTCCTGCGCGCGGAGTCCACGGCCTACCTGATGCGGCGCGCCCCGCAGCTCACCTCCGCCGAGGCGGACGAGGTCGCCGCCGAGTTCGGCGACGTACCGCTGCCCCTGGTGCAGGCCGCCGCCTGGCTCGGTGAATCCGGCATGGATGCGTCCGAATACCTGCGGATGGTCCGCGAACGCAGGCTCTCCACCGTGGACGAACCCGGCACCGGCGACGGCTTCCCGCAGTCCTCCATGACCTCCTGGTCGATCCTGCTCAACCGGCTCCGCCGCACCGAACCCCGGGCCCTGGACGTCCTCGGCCTGTGCACGGCGTTCGCACCCGGCCCCATTCCGCTCGGCCTCGTCCACGCCTACCCGGGGACCGACCTGCCCGAGGAACTGCGCTGGATGACCGACGACCTGCCCGCCTGGACCCACGCCCTGGACACCCTGGTCACCTACTCGGTGCTCACCCGCGGCCACCCCGGCGATCCGGCCGGCGCCGAGGCGGACCCGTCCGGGGAGACCGTGCACATGCACCGCCTCGTCCACGACATCGTCTCCAAGCTGATCGACGGCAACGGCAACGGCAACGGCCACAGCCACGGCGACGGCCGCGCCGATTACCGCAGGGCCGTCCGCACCCTGCTCGCGGCGGCCGACCCCGGCAACCCGGAGGACAGCAGGAACTGGCCCAGGTACGCCGATCTGCTGCCGCACCTGGAGCCCTCCGGAGCGCTGGGCAGCGACCGGAACCCGGTCCAGCGGACGGTCCTGAACTGCCTGCGCTACTCCCTCCTCGGCGGGGACCACCGAGCCGGACTGGCCCTGGCCCGACAGGTCCGCACCCGCTGGTCCACGACCATGGACCCGCTGACCGAGCCCATGCTCGACCTCGCCGACCAGGAGAGCGCCCTGCTGCAGGCAGGCGGCAGGTTCCGTGAGGCGTACGAACTGGCCCGGGGCGTCCTCGAACGGCTGGAGGCCGCTCCGCGGCGCAACCCGCTCGGCGAGCTGACCGCCAAGCGCGCCGTGGCCGGCGGCCTGCGTCACTTCGGGCGGTACCAGGAGGCGTTCGAGGCGCAGCACGAAGTCTTCCAGGACACCCTCGACCGGCTCGGCCCCGCGGAGTCCGCCACCCTGGCCGCCCAGCACGACCTCGGTGTCGGCCTGCGGCTTCTCGGCCGGTACGAGGAGGCGTACGAGCTGGACACGCAGACCCTGGCGCGGCGGGAACACGCCTTCGGCGGACGCCACATCAGCACGCTGGACTCGGGCAACGCCGTCACCCACGGTCTGCGGCTCCTCGGCCGCCACCAGGCCGCGCTCACCCGCCAGGAGTACTTCGTCCGGCTCCACACGCAAGTGCTCGGCGAGCAGCATCCGCAGACGCTTGAGGCAAGGTTCCAGCTGGCCCTGTGCCTCCGCCACTCCGACGCCCGCGGCCCGGACGTCGCGGCCTCACTGGCCGAACTCCTGACACAACTGGAGCAGGCGTACGGCCGGGAGCACCACCGGACGCTGTCCTGCCGCACGGCCTACGGCAACTGCCTGCGGGAGTCCGGCGATCCGGGCCGGGCACGCGACCTGATCGTGGAGGCGGAGTCCGGCTACCGCTCCCTGCTCGGCCCCGCCCATCCCGTCACCACCGGCATGCTCTCCAACACCGGAGTGGTCATGCTGGCCATGGGCGAACGCACCGAGGCGCTGGCGCTGTTCGAGGCCGCGCTGGCCGGTCTCACCGCCACCCTCGGCGCCGACCACCCCACCACCCTGGGCTGCGCCCTGAACACGGCGAACGCACGCAACGCCAACGACCGTGTGGCCGAGGCCCACCGGTTGAGCGCGGACACCTGCGACCGGGCGCGGTCCGTCCTGGGCGTCGAGCACCCGCTCACCCTGTTGTGCCAGGTCGCCCTCGCCGCCGACCTGCGCGCCACGGACGAACGAAAGCACGCGGAAAAGCTGGAGGAGGCAGCCCTGACAACGCTGATACGCACCCTGGGCACCCAACACCCCCACACCCTCACAGCCCGCCGACGGACCCGTCCCTACTGGGACTACGAGGCGTACGTAGGCTGATCACCGCCCGCCGGCCGAAGGCCCGAACCCCTCACCGACCCCTCTGATTCGCCCCCCTCCGGCCGAATCCCCTGGCCGAATCCCCGGCCGGACACAAGGTGCCAAATACATGAAACCGGACTAAACTAACCCCAAAATCATGAATTGGGACGTCCGGGCCGTTGAAGTTCCCCGAGTCGAGGAACTCCGGCCGTTGATGTCGCCCACGCGCACCGCGTGGCACGGCCTGGCGGCACCGGTGCCGTGACGTTGCTTTTCAGATCCGAGCGGTGATACCGACCGTCCCGCGCGTGCTCCTCTCTGCGGCGGCGGCCACTGGCGCGCCCTCCGGCGCGCGAGACGATGGAAGGAAAGGCGGGCGTTCCCATGCGAGCGCAACGCACGAGGCATCTCCTCGCGATATCCGCTGCCGGGATTCTGATCGCCGGTGGCACCGCGATCGGCACAGCGGGCACCGCTTCGGCGACCCCGACCCACACGAACTCTTCGTATTCACACAACTACAACGAGTATTACGGCAACTGCTACTTCAACGCCTACTACGGCTACGTCTGCTACGGCGGCGGCTACGGAGGCTACGGAGGCTACGGAGGCGGATACGGCCACGGCGGTTATGGCCACGGCGGTTATGGCCACGGCGGCTACGGCGGCGGTTATGGCCACGGTGGCTACGGCGGTCACGGCGGCTACGGCGGCCACGGAGGCCACGGACGCTGACCGAACCCAGCCGATGACGCCCTGCAACCGAAAGGCCCCGGCAATCACCGGGGCCCTCCGCCCTACGGGCACCCCCGGGTGACCGCCGAGGTCCGCCGCACCGGTCAACCGGCCGTCGGGGGGTGGTAGCGGGCGACTGCGGTCGCGGCCGTTGCTGTACTTCGCCGCTGTACCGAACCAGGACTTCAACGCATGTAATTCGCTGCTGTACGCCCCCGAAATGCGAGAGGCCCCGGATCTCTCCAGGACCTCTCGCCTATGTGCACTCGGCAGGATTCGAACCTGCAACCTTCTGATCCGTAGGTGGATATCACCCCACCGATGCTCCGCCCGACGAGCCGCGAAAAGTGCGAAATTCCGGCGAAAGACGCCCGAACGAAGACGCGGAACTACCGCGCCCGTGAGGACGGGCGAGCAGAGGGAGGGAAGTACACGGAAGCCGGCCGCTGCGGCCCGCCAGCGTCGGACGAAGGGGACCCGAGCTCAACATCGGTCCCAGGCCGCCGATGCATCCCCTGCTGGGCTGCCAGGACAGCAGTACCAACAGCAGTAATCATTGAGGCGCCTGCCGCCCCGCCGAATAGACCGCTCGCGACTTTGTCCCGCGAAACCGTGGCAGCAACGGCAGTTGCTGCAAAGCCTACCGTTGCTACACCCGAAGCAATCTGATAGGCGAGTTTCTTTTGGTTGGCCGCCTGGCCCGGTTCCGGCATTTCATCCCTTTCGCGAGTGTTGAGTGAGCTAAGCCCACTGTTCGCGTTCTACAACGCTTGTGACGAGCGCTTGGTTCAGTCGATCTCCACCAGTCCCTCTCCCCCCGCTCCCGTCAGCGGAAAGCCGGCAACGGTGAAAGGTCGGCTCCGCGGCCTTGGGCTGGAGCCGCCATGGGACGAGCGATCGGCAGCGGGCAGCACCAGCACCACCCGACCGGACCCGTTGCCGTACTTCGCTGCTGCACGCCCTGGAAATGCAAGAGGCCCCGGATCTCTCCGGGGCCTCTCACCTGTGTGCACTCGGCAGGATTCGAACCTGCAACCTTCTGATCCGTAGTCAGATGCTCTATCCGTTAAGCTACGAGTGCTTGTTTTGTTCTGCTTTCCCTGCCGCTTCCCGACCCTCTGGGCCGCTCCTGGCGACAGGAAGAACATTACATGACTGCCGCTGCCATGTGAAATCCGTTCCGCTCACCCCTTGTGACCTGGGAAAACAGCCAGATGGTGGGCTCGGGCGGACGTAAGGACGGGTCGGACGGCCGGATCGGTCCGACGCCCCAGCGGGGCGGCGGGGCGAGGGGCCGGTGGTGGTACCGGCCCGTACGGGCCGCCGCGTTCCCCTGCCGGATGGATGTGAACGCGGAGCTGTCGACCTGGGCACCGGTCGACCGCGTGGTCGACCGGTGCGGTGGGCGGTGCGGTGCACGACTGGCGGCGGGCGCGTGCCGCAGGGGCGTCCCGGTTCACGGGGGTGCCGGTGGAAAGCCCGGCCGGACGACGCCGAGGACGGCCGACTGCCACCGAGTAAAGAAGGAAGAGAAACGAAAGAGAAGGAAGGAGAAGGGGAGCGGAGAAAGGGTTGGGGAAGCGGCTTGGGAAATGCCCTGGGCATGACTCAGGGAGTCCAACCGACATCGGCTGAACTCCCTGAGTCAGAGAGCGGAGGCGGAGGGATTTGAACCCTCGATGGGCTTTAAGGCCCAAACCGCATTAGCAGTGCGGCGCCATAGACCGGACTAGGCGACGCCTCCAGCACTACCTCCCACGCGAGCGCGCGAGTGGTGCGTGCAGATGATGACACAGTCGAGCGTGCTGTCACCAATCGGCTCCCACGGTACTAGGCAGTCGGGCCGCAGAGCAAAGCCCTCGCCCACCGCGCCCGGCCCCGCAACGTCCGGCGGTCTGCCGCGTTGATCAGGTCATGTTGCTGGTCATCTCGCGCACCGTCGGCTCCGCCGCCGCCCTCGCCGCCGCCGCCGTCACGGCGCTCGCCACGCTCACCGCGCTGTCCGCGGCGCCCGCCGTCGCCGCCGCGCCCCGCACCACCGCGCCCGCCGTCGCCGCCGTCCCCGCGCCGGCCGCCCCGCCCGCCTCCGCCGCAGCGCCGCCGCCCGTCCGGGACGAGGACCGGGCCGGCGGATCCGAGTCCCGATCCCGACCCGGGTCCGGGTCCGGCGACCGGTTGACCATCACCGTCGAGCACGCGGGCCGGGGGCACGACGGGACGTACGAACTGTCCTGCCACCCCGCCGCCGGCAGCCACCCGGACCTGCGGGGCGCCTGCGCCGCCGTCGACAAGAACACCCGTTGGGGCAGCGAGCCGTTCGCGCCCGTGCCGGAGGGCAGCGTCTGCACCATGCTGTACGGCGGGCCGGCGACCGCCCGTGTCACCGGCACCTGGGCCGGACGCCCGGTGGACGCCACGTACAACCGCAGCGACGGCTGCCAGACCGCGCGGTGGAACCGGATGGTGCCGTTCCTGCCGGACCTGGGCTCCTGAGCGTCCGCACCGATCGGGTGACCGGGGGCGCACCGGCGATTCGTGGCGGAATCCCCCGGTCCCGTAAACGTCCAGCAAAGGTCTCGCGAAGCGGAGGCATGCGGTCACACGTTCCCCGTCACTTCGTCGTGCGACCTCCCTCTCATCCGGCATCGCGAGCGCAATCGCTGCCTTTAGACTCCCTCGCGTGACACGCTGCGGGCCGGTTGGCAAGATGGCACGAGCGGTCGGCAAGGTGCGGTAACAGGGAGGAAGCGTCTCGTGAGCAGCAGGCCATCCCGAGGCGCTGCTCGCCTCGCAGCCATACTCGACGCGCTGCCCGACGCGTTGGTGCTGGTCAACGCCAATGGGACCGTCGTCAACGCCAACTCCATCGCCCTGGAGGCGTTCGAGGCCCCGGGCACCGCCCTGGTGGGGCGCGGGCTGCTCGATCTGCTGCCCCAGTTCGACTCCCGGCTGATCCCGGGCTCCATGCGACGCCCCGGCCACGTCGACACCCGCGGGCGCACCAAGCCCACGCGGATGATCGCCCGGCGCACCGACGGCGGCGAGTTCCCCGTCGAGGTCACCAGCGCCAACCTGGAGAACGGTCAGCAGGCGTACGACGGTTACGGCTACACCGGCGACGAACTGCTGATGCTCGTCGTGCGCGACCTGTCCGGGACCGTGGACACCGAGGCCGAGCTGGCGCGCTCGCAGCGGCAGACCGAGATGATCCTGCGGGCCGCCGCGGAAGGCGTGGTGGGCACCGACACCGACGGGCGGATCGTCCTCGTCAACCCGGCCGCCGCCCAGATCCTCGGTTACCGCGCCGGTGAACTCGGCGGCAAGGAGCTGCACACCCTCGTACTGCACTCGCGCCCCGACGGCTCCCCGTTCCCGTACGAGGAGTCGCCGCTCGCCGACACCCTGCGGTCCGGGCGCAAGCACCGGGTGCGCGGGCAGGTGCTGTGGTCCAAGGGCGACAAAAAGGTGCCGGTCGACCTGACGACCGCGCCCGTGCGCGACGGCGACCAGCTCGTCGGCGCCGTGATGACCTTCACCGACCGGCGGCCCTACGACGCCCTGGCCGACGAGAAGGCCGCCTCGGACCAGCAGCACGCGCAGCAGCTGGAACGGCTCTCCGAGGACCACGCCTCCGATCTCACCGCCCTGCGCCAGCAGCACGTGGCCGAACTGGAGGAGTTGCGCGAGCGGCACGCGGAGGAGTTGGCCTCCGGCGAGGAGCGGTACGCCGCACTCGGCGAACGGGAGAAGGACCGCTACGAGGCCCTGTCCGGCCGGCACGAACAGCTGCTCACGCTGCTCGCCGGCTCCCTGCGCGGCCCCCTCGACGAGTTGCGCCGCGACCTGGCGGCCCTCGCCGCCGACGACGCCGGCCAGCTGTGGCCGGAGGCCAACCAGGTGCTCCACCACCTGTCCGCGGGCTACTCGCGCATCACCCAGCTGATCGACAACGTCCTCGGCTACCAGCGGCTCGACGCGGGCACGGAGAACGTCGCCCGTACGAAGGTGATGCTCGACTCGGTCGTCGCCGCCGGCGTCGACGGTGCCGGCGAACTGATCGGGCCCGGCCGGGTGCAGTTCGCCGTGCACGCGCCGCCCATCGAGGCCGAGGTCGACCCGCAGCGGCTCGCGACCGCGCTCGCCCACCTCATCGCGGACGTCGCCGGGGTCGACGCGACGGGCAACGCGCCCGTGTCGACCGGGGGTTACCTGGACAACACCGTGGTGGTGGCCGCCGCGCAGCGCGGCGAGGTGGTACGGATCGAGGTGCGCGGCCCGTACTCCGGAGGAGATCCGGTGCACGAGCCGATCGTGCGCGGAATCGTCAGAGCCCACGGCGGCGTGCTGCAGACCCACGAGGTGCCGGGCATGAGCGGCAACGCGTACGTGCTCGAAGTGCCGCTCGGCGGCGGAGCGGGCGCCGTCCAGGCGCCGCCCCTGCCCGCGGTCGCCGCCGGCGGGCCGGCACCGGCCGAGCAGACCTCGGGCGGCGGACGGCGGCGGGCCCGGCGGTCCTCCGTGGACGCCTTCCTGGACAGCGAGGTCCCCGGCGAGTCCGGTGACGAGACGGAGGCGCCCGCCCCGACCGGGCGGCGCAGGCGGCGGGCGGCCGAGGAGACCGCGTCGGGTCCCGCGGGCCCGGCGGAGGGCGCGGAGGTCTCTTCCTCCGGCACGGGTCGGCGGCGCGGACGCCCCGCCGATGACACCGGCGACGAGGACGGGCACGGCAACGGGGACGACGGGGTCTCCGAGGGTGCCGTCATGACGGCGGCCGAGCATGCGGCGGGAACCGCCGCGGTGGGCAGTGGCCTCGGTGGGACCGTGCCGCCGCAGGGCGTGCCCGCGCCCCCCGGACGGCGCGCCCGGCACGAGAGCGGCGAACCGCAGGCCGCGCTGCCGCCCGCGCTGCCTGCCGCGGGCACCCAGCAGGCGCCGGAGGCCGGGGCCGGGCCTGCCGCACTGCCGGCCGCGGGTTCCGCGCCGGCCGAGGACGAGCAGCCGACCGGGCGGCGGCGCCGCGCGCTGGCCGCGGCGGCGGAGCGCGCCGCGGCGCAGGAGGCGGGCGCGCGTCCGGTGTTCGCGCTGCCGCCCGCCGATGCGGACCGCTCACCCGTTCCCGGCGCCGGGAACGGCCACGGGAATGGTCATGAGAACGGCCACGGACACGGCCACCGGAACGGGCCGGGCCAAGGGGATGTGGAAGGGGCCGGGGACGGGACCGGGCAGGGGGCGTCCGCGGGTCGCGGGTCGGTCACGGGTCGGGGGTCGGCAGCGGGCCAGG
The DNA here is from genome assembly GCF_042896695.1 of Streptomyces sp. NPDC001270. Lineage (NCBI taxonomy): Bacteria > Bacillati > Actinomycetota > Actinomycetes > Kitasatosporales > Streptomycetaceae > Streptomyces > Streptomyces sp. NPDC001270. The sequence goes on from NZ_JBIAXM010000027.1 coordinate 96,916, forward strand.
TGCCCGGCGCCGGTCCCGTACCCGGGCAGCCGCCGGTGCCCGCGCAGGGGCCGCTGCCGGTTCCCGCGGTGCCGACGCCCGCTCAGGGGCAGGTGCCCGCTCAGGGGCGGGTGCCCGCTCAGGGGCAGGTGCCCGGTCAGGGGCAGGTGCCCGGTCAGGGGCAGGTGCCCGGTCAGGGGCAGGTGCCGGCCGTCGGTCCGGCGCCGGTGCCGGGTGCGGGCGTACCCGGCGACCACGGCCGGCACGACGCCGTACCGCACGACCAGGCCGAGGACCACACCCCGCCCCAGCCGCACCCCACCACCGCGCCGACCGGCCGTCGGCGGCGGGCCATGGCCCAGCCGGGAGAGGCTCCGGCGGCGCCGGGCACGCCCGCGCAGGGCGTGCCGGTCCAGCCGGCCGGGACGGCACAAGCAGCGCAGGCGGCACAGCCGTTCGCCCCTGTGCCGCCGGGTGCCGCGGTTCCGCCGCCCGCTGCGGCCCTGCCAGGCCCGCAGGACCAGCCCGGCCTGCTCCCAGCCGCCCAGCCGCTGCCCGCGGAGTCGGCCCCCGCCGCGCTCCCGGCCGGGGCCCCACCCGCCGCCGGCACCCCGGCGACGGACACGCCACCGTCCGGCACCCCCACGACCGGCACCCCAGCGGCCGGCGCACTGTCATCCGCCACGCCGTCGTCCGTCACCCCGGCGTCCGGCACACCGTTGCCTCCGGAGCACGCCGGTGCCCAGCCGCGCGCGGCCCAGCCGCTGCCCGCCGAGGCGACCGGCGCCCCGGTGGACCCGAACTCGACACAGGGCCGGGCGATCAGTGTGCGCACGCTGGGGCAGGGCGTGCCGTTCAGCAGCCAGGCCGCCCAGGTGCAGCAGCCGACGGCCACGCCTCCCCCGCACGGCCCGAACGCCGCCGGCCGTCGCCGCAAACTGGGCACCCGGCCGGATCCGGCCGCCGACGCCGAGCAGCGCACCGAGCAGCGCACTGAACAGGGGAGCCGTACGCACCCGCCGGCCGAGCAGCCGTCCGCACAGCCGTCGCCCGCCGGGCAGTCCCGGCTCGCCCCGGGCACCGAGGGCGCCGGACGCTCGTACGCCATCGGCGCCCCGGACGAGAACGCCGCCGAGGGTCCCGAACCACTCGACGGCCCCGGCGGTGCGATCGAGGTCGCTGACCCGCCGCGCCCGCAGCCGATGGACGACGAACTGCCGCCCGAACCGCTGGACAATCCGCGCCGGCTGCTGGTGTGGCCCGCGCCGGACGTCACGACCCAGCAGGCACTGAGCGACCGCGGCTACCGACCGGTGATCGTGCACTCCCGTGAGGAGGTCGACGCGCAGATCGCCGCCTTCCCGGCCGCGCTGTTCGTGGACCCGCTGACCGGGCCGATCACCCGGACCGCGCTCCAGTCGCTGCGCCAGGCCGCGGTGGCGGCGGAGGTACCGGTCCTGGTCACGGCCGGGCTCGGGCAGGCGACCCGGGAGGCCGCGTACGGCGCCGACCCCGCCGTCCTGCTGAAGGCCCTCGCCCCCCGGGACAGCGAGCAGCATCCGCCGCGGGTGTTGCTCATCGAGGAGCACGCGGAGATCGCGCTGGCGCTGACCGCGACGCTGGAGCGGCGCGGGATGCAGGTGGCGCGGGCCGCGAGCGACGCCGACGCGGTGGCCCTGGCCGGGCAACTGCGGCCGAACCTGGTCGTGATGGATCTCCTCCAGGTGCACCGCCGCCAGGCCGGGATCATCGACTGGCTGCGCGCGAACGGCCGGCTCAACCGCACCCCGCTCGTCGTCTACACCGCCGCCGTCGACCAGGCCGACCTGCCGCGGCTGGCCTCCGGCGAGACGGTGCTGTTCCTCGCGGAACGCTCCACCAGCGCCGAGGTGCAGGCCCGCATCGTCGACCTGCTGGCCCGCATCGGCACCAACTAGCCGCTCCGCGGGGGGCGGCGGCGGCAGCGGTGGATGGCCTCAGTGGTGGGGCGGTTGGCCGGTTCTTGCGTTCGCCGTCCGCTGCCGCCGCATCGACGTCGGCAGCGGCGTGGCCGGTCGCACCGTTCCTCGCGCTCCTTCGGGGCGCTGCCAAACCGGTTGGAGATGTATGAGGACCGATCGGAGACGGGTGAGGACCGCGGTCAGAGGCGGGTGACTTCCATTTGACCGTCCGCGTACCGCCTGCGCAGCACCTTCTTCAAGAACCTACACGGACCACCACAGTTCCGCGGTAGCCTCCTGCTCTGCGATCAACGCAGGTCAGGCTGGGGAGCCTGCGACGGAGCACCCGGCAGGGTGTGGGGAGGGGATCACTGTGGTCGTACGGCTCGGGGGGTACGCCCGAATCAGTCTCGACAAGGACGGCGAAGAACTGGGCGTCGAGCGCCAGCGACACGACTACCGCCAGGTGGCAGGGGTGCGTCCCGGTTGGGAGGTGACTCGCGACTACATCGACAACGACGTAAGCGCCTTCAAGCGCAACGTAGTTCGCCCCGAATTCGAGCAGCTTCTAGTGGACCTCCAGTCAGGCATTATTGGCGGTGTGATCGCCTACGACCTTGACCGGTTGGCCCGACAGCCGCGCGACCTTGAACGGCTCATCGACGTCTTCGAAGAGCGGCCGGAACTCGTCTTCTGCACGATCACGAATGACATTGACCTGTCGACTTCAGACGGCCGGACGATGGCGCGAGTCATGGTGGCTTTCGCCAACAAGGCCAGTGCAGACACCGGCAGGCGGGTAGCCCGCAAACACCGCGAGCTTGCCGATTCCGGGAAGAACGGCGGCGGTTTCCCGCCCTTTGGCTGGAAGACCGATCGCATCACCATTGATCCCGTACAGGCCGAGCTAATCACAAAAGCGCATGAAGCCCTGTTGACGGGAACCCGACTTTCCACGATCACTGCCGAGTGGCAGGAGAAGGGCGTTCGCACCTCTCGGAACACTGGAAAGCCGATCACGCGTGTCGCCCTGAAGGGAATTCTCACCAACCCTCGCTTGGCTGGCTTTCGTGCGGTGAAGGGGAAAAAGCATGTCGGCCCGGACGGTAAGCCGGTAATGGGGGTTTGGACGCCAATCTGTACCCCGGAAAGACTAGACGCCGTTGTGGCCATCCTCGAAGGCGTCAAGTCGCAGTACCAGGCGAACAACCTGAGCAACAATCACAAATATCTCCTGAGCGGCATTCTCCGTTGCGCCGAGTGCGGAACGCGCATGATTGCCAACATGCGTTCATCGTGGAAAGAAGGCAGCAAAGGAAGCCGCTTCATGTACCGCTGCCCGGCAACCAAAGACGGTGGTTGCGGCAAGGTTTCCCGGGCTGGAGAACCACTAGATCAGCACATCATCAACCTGATTCACGATGCTGAAGCGCGGCTGAAAGCCCCGGCGGTCAAACCTGTCGAATGGGCCGGAGCCGCCCGCTTGTCCGAGGTAGAGCAGGACATCAGCGAACTTATCTCCGCCATGAACGGGAAGAAAATTTCCGCCGCAACGGCTATCGCAATGCTGGAGCCGCTTGAGCAGGAACGCGACAAGTTGGGATACGAACGGAACCGCCACAGCGTTGACCAGATGAAGGCCACGGCGGCGGCACTCGCCCTACCGGAAGAGTTCGAGCGTCTTCCTATCGAGCGGCAGCGCGCTGTGGTCATGAAGCACATAAAGGCGGTCATGGTGCAGCCTGCGGGTCGTGGAGCCCGTAAGTTCAACCCGGATCTACTCGACGTCGTTTGGACCGCTAAGTAGCCCGATCACCACACCAGGCCCCTGCCTTGCCCGCAGGGGCCTTTGTCGTTCTCTACGACTTTAAGATCCAACCTGTGTCCATAGATCTGGTACAGCTCCTGCGTCCACTTCTCATCCCTCGAAGGGGCTGCGGCTAGCTGGCACTCTATCCATCCTTTCATTTCGGTGGTGCGTTCGCTGGCTGGTATGTAGAGGCCCAATTCTGACTATCTCCGCCCGTTACGTTGCTATTACGGAGACACTTTGCACTAACACTCCATGGCGAAGTCAAAAACAGCGTTTAAACGCTCTATCCAGGGAGTGTTTAAACGCCCTTGTTTGAAACCGCCAGGGTGGCGCCGGTAGACCTGGCCCACGCGTCCGCTTCGGCCTCAATAGGGCGACGGGACGGCAAGAGTCGCCACGTACCCTCATGACTTGGAGCACTTGCATAGATAAACTCCCGCGTACACCAGGGCCTTTGGCGCCGATGCATAGCCCAAGACCCGCGTATCAAGCAGAACACCTTCGCCGTGGGAATGGCCTTCTCGATGTTCGGCGACTACTCGAACGGGACGGATGTGTTTCCGTCCATGGCGACCATTGCTGAAATGGTCGGTCTATCCAACGCGACGAAGGTTCACCCGCATCGCCGGAAGTTGGTCGAGTACGGCTATCTCATGGACACCGGAGCCCGCTCGGGCGCCGATACCGTCGTCTACTGCCGGCCAACAATGCCTCCGTCAGCCAATCGTCTAGCGGCAACTCGACCGCCGCACCGGGGTACTGATGAGGCGTGGTCATACGGCCACACCCCATACCGACACCATGGGAAGACTGCGCCCCTGCCCTACGGCACTGTGAGGGTGATTCCCGATTTCCCGATTGGCCGTCGCCACGGCTTCGGAAACGCCCGCTTCACGGGCCGCTTCGCGGGACACGGAGAGAGCGGCGCATGTCATACACCCCTCGATGCCCACCGGTTCTAATCCGGGAGGGTTCCTCACGGCCGGACGGGCCTCACTGTCGTGCGCGCGAGTCGCGTACTCCGACTTGGCCGCGTTCGTGTCCGCCTGGGTCTGGCTCACCATCTTCGCCGTCTCCTCGTCTCGGTACGAGAGAGATCGTCGCGCCAGATTGAGGGTAGCCCTAGATTCTTTCCTGTTGAGGCAAGAACCCGTCTCGGATGCTTTCGACCAGGGCTCTCATTTCATCGCCATAAATGGCTGCTGTGGCGAACCTCTCGAAGGTGTCAACGTACGTCTGTACGTCCTTTGGATCACGCGTGGTGACCTCTGAGTGGAAGGTCTCCGCGATGACTAGCCGATCGTCATGGAGACTGAAGCACGTCATTGGGAAGTCCGGCATCGGGGCGTCAAGCGGAAGAACCCCGATGCTGACGTTCGGGAGCCGAGACAGGGACACAATGCGGTCGAGTTGCAGCGCGAGCACTACCGGAGACGGCACGCGCCACCGAAGGACGTGCTCGCAGATGAGGAACCGAAACGATCGGTCCGGATCGTGCAAAGTCTCTTGCCGTTCAATCCTCGCGGCCACGGTCCGCGCCCTGGTCTCGACGGGCAACGCTGGAGGCACGCTGAATACGGCCGAGGCATACTCCGGGGTCTGGAGTAGGCCCGGCACCAACTGCCCCTGAAACAGCCTGAGGGTCCGTGTGCTGGCCTCAATGGCCTTGATGGTGTTCTGGTGCTTCCATGGGCCAATACGGCGGAGCAGGCGCCATGCCATGGCTTCCGTGGCCTCGGCGCGGGCCGTGCTCAGGAACTGGTCCTTCACCGCCTGAGACACCCCGAGAGCTGACAGGATCAGGTCGATGTCTTGGACCGTCGGCCGAACCCTCCCATTCTCAATCTTGGAGAGCTTCCCTGCAGACATGGAGGCCCTACGGGCCACTACGTCACCGGTAAGTCCCCTTCTCGCAGTGCCCGCAGGGCTGTCCCGAGTGAGTCGCCGGTCAGTGGTGCCGCTCCCAGTAGGCAGCGAATGGCGTCGCGACGGTTAGGGCGCGATTGCGGTAACCCTGGTACTCTATGAGCCTGCTCGGGGGCAGAATTTCTGCCCCTGTGAACTTGCCCTCCGGGGTGTAGTGCATGCGGTAGACGTCACGATCGTCCATCAGCCAAAAGTCATGATCGGGAAGGCCGCTGACCTCCTGCTCAGCCAGGTCGATGATTCCGATGGATTCTCCGGCTTTGATGTTGCCGGGGTACGCCGCTAGCTCGTACCGCAGGTATTCAGTCAGCGGAGACCGTAGGACGTGCACACGCGACACCTGCTTGCCCTTGTCGGTCATGGAGCGCACCCAAGGGTTGTCGCCCCAGTCCGGGCCCATGTCCTCACCCGCGAGGAACCGCGCGATATCCTCGCGTTCCTCGTCCACGTCGTACTCGTCCAGCGTCTCCAGACGGAACGCCGTCCGCTCGAAAGTCTCGAAGAGATGGCTGAAATCCTCACCGCTGAGCACGGAAATACTCCTCAAGCACTGCGGTCGGAACCATGACGGCCGCCTCGCCCTCGGGCAGGTCGAGTTGTGCCATCCGCTCTGGATCGGTGATCACGTAGCCTTGCACAACGTAATTCCCGTCGTCCGTACCCCACAAAGTCGGGCACGTTCCGTTCTTGCAGTCCGGGTCACCGGACAGCTTCCGCAGTGGTGCGCCCACGGTTTCCCCCTCACGTCAACAGTCCATGTCGTGCTCGATGCTTCCGGCCAGCCTTGATCAAGGTCAAGGCTCCTGACTTTCCAGAACGGGAAAGGTGCACACTCGGCGAAGGTGGGCCTACGTGTGCCGCGCGGGCTGCGGCTGCCACCAAGCAGCGGAAGACCCCCGGCGGCCTCCTAGACAGCGCTCAGGCCAGGCCCCCGAACTGGGATGCTGGTGGGGTCAGTCGACCCGCGTCACATCGAGTCGGCCCAACCTATGTGCTTCGCGAATCTTCTTCTTGTCGAACTTGCCCACACTCGTCTTCGGCACCACCTCGACGACCGTCCAGCGCTCCGGGAGCTGCCATTTGGCGATCCTGCCCTCCTGGGCGAGGAAGGTGCGCAGGGCCTCGAAGTCGACGACGGCGCCCGCTCTGAGGACCACGGTGGCCAGCGGGCGCTCGCCCCACTTGTCGTCCGGTACGGCGACCACGGCGGCCTCCGTGACATCCGGGTGCGACATCAGGGCGTTCTCCAGGTCGACCGAGGAGATCCACTCGCCGCCGGACTTGATGACGTCCTTGGCACGGTCGGTGAGGGTGAGGAAGCCGTCCGGGCTGATGGTGCCGACGTCGCCGGTCTTCAGCCAGCCGTCCTCGCTGAACTTCTCGGCGGGACGCAGCGGCTCGGCGTCGGGGCCGTTGTAGTAGGCGGCCGCGATCCACGGGCCCCGCACCTCCAGCTCGCCCGCCGACTCGCCGTCCCAGGGAAGGCGTTCGCCGCCGGGTCCGGTGAGCCGGGCGGAGACCCCGGCCGGAAAACGGCCCTGCGTGAGGCGGTAGGCGAACTCCTCCTCCGTGCCGATCACGTGGGCCGGCGGCCGCGCCACCGTGCCTAGCGGTGAGGTCTCCGTCATCCCCCAGGCGTGGCACACCCGCACGCCGAGCCGGTCGAAGGCCGTCATCAGCGAGGGCGGGCAGGCCGAGCCGCCGATGGTGACCTGGGTGAGGGAGGTGACGTCCCGGGGCCGGGCGGTCAGCTCGTCGAGCAGGCCCTGCCAGATGGTCGGCACCGCGGCCGCGTGGGTCGGGCGCTCGGACTCGATCATCTCGGCGAGCGGCGCGGGCTGCAGGAACCGGTCCGGCATCAGCATGTTCACGCCGGTCATCAACGTGGCGTGCGGCAGGCCCCAGGCGTTCACATGGAACTGCGGGACCACGATGAGCGAGGTGTCCTGGTCGGTCAGGCTCATCGACTGGGCCATGTTGACCTGCATGGAGTGCAGGTAGATCGAACGGTGGCTGTAGACCACGCCCTTGGGGTCGCCGGTCGTGCCGGAGGTGTAGCACATGGCGGCGGCCTGGCGTTCGTCCAGCTCGGGCCAGTCGTAGGTGGTCGGTTTGCCCGCGATCAGTTCCTCGTACTCGTGCACCTGCGCCCGGCCGGCGGCCAGCGGGGAGCGGTCGCCGGGGCCGGAGACAATGATGTGCTCGACCGTGGTGAGCCGGGGCAGCAGCGGGGCGAGCAGCGGGATCAGCGACCCGTTGACGATGATCACGCGGTCGGCCGCGTGGTTGACGATCCAGGTCAGCTGCTCGGCGGGCAGCCGCAGGTTGAGCGTGTGCAGCACCGCGCCCATGGCCGGGATCGCGAAGTACGCCTCGACGTGCTCGGCGTTGTTCCACATGAGGGTGGCCAGCACGTCCGGCCCACGTACTCCCAGGTCGTCACGGAGTGCGTGCGCCAGCTGGGCGGCCCGGTCGCCGATCCCGGCGAAGCTACGGCGCTGGGGAGCGGCCTCCCCGGTCCCCCCGGTCCACGTGATGACCTGGGACGAGCCATGCACCCGTCGGCCGTGTTCCAGAATCCGCGAGATCGTCAGCGGGACGTCTTGCATCGTGCTGTACACCGGGGGCCTCCCCATTGAGTTACGCGGTGGTAGCTACTGGCCGCGATTCTCGGGGCATACCTGGCGGTATGTCACTACCTCTGGCCCGCTCGGTCTGTGTTCCACACCGGCATCCCCTGATCGGCGCCGACGACCGACCCACTCGGCACTCGGGGCAGTACTCGCCGACGAAGGCTCGCCCGGAACGGCACTCGCTGACGCGGACCTCCGTGGAGCCGCACTCGCCGACGGGGGTCTCGTTGGAGCCGCGCTCATCGACGGGGACCTCCGTGAGGTCGCGTGATTGGCCCAGGCATCGGGTTCCCCCCTCGTCATCCCACCGCCGAGCGCAACCGGCTGGGCTCGGTACGGGCACTGTCCGCCGCGCCAACCCTCCACGGCCTCCCCCGACCTTCCCCGATACACCTGCACGCCTGCGATATACGCCCGGGGTACGCCCGGAATATGCCCTGCATACCCGGATAAATCCCGCTAACCCCGCAAACCTCGCAAGGTCCGCAAGAAACCGCTATCGAACGAGCCCCAGTTCAGGATCCTCGCGCAGCTTGCCGAGCGCACGCGACACCGCGGACTTCACGGTGCCCACCGACACCCCGAGCACCTCGGCCGTCTGGGCCTCGCTCAGATCCTCGTAGTACCGGAGGACGACCATCGCCCGCTGCCGCGCCGGCAGCTTCGTGATCGCCCGCCACATCGCGTCGTGCAGCGCCTGGCGCTCGGCCGGGTCGTCGTCGCCGGGCACGGGTTCCGGTTCGGGCAGTTCGTCGCAGACGAACTCGTCGACCTTGCGCTTGCGCCACTGCGACGTCCGGGTGTTCAGCAGCGCCCGGCGCACATAGCCGTCGAGCGCCCGATGGTCCTCGATCCGCTCCCACGCCACGTACGTCTTGGTGAGCGCGGTCTGCAGCAGGTCCTCCGCGTCGCTGGGGTTGGCGGTCAGCGAACGGGCGGCACGCAGCAGTACCGGCTGCCGGTCTTTCACGTACGACGAGAACGACGGATACACGGAAGTCCCTCCACCCGACCGAAGCCGGGGGTGGGGCAGGGTCTGCCTCGCCGCCGGGGCGGCGTCCGAAGCACTGGTGCAGACGGGTGTGGTCATGGCTCCACGCTATGAGTGACCTGAGTCGGACGGATCGGCCGCAGGTCCCGAAGCAGAGTCCCCCTCAGGTTGTAGGGGTGGGGGTGGCTACACCTCCTGAAGGTGGAGTGGGGGACGAGACCTGCTCCGGGATGACCCCTGAGGGTCATCCGTCCGCCGCCAGGACCAGCCCCGACGTAGGCACTCCGGTACCGGCCGTCACCAGGATCCGGGCGGCCCCCGGTATCTGGTTGGCGGCCGTGCCCCGCAGTTGGCGCACCCCTTCCGCGATGCCGTTCATCCCGTGGAGGTACGCCTCCCCGAGCTGTCCCCCGTGCGTATTGACCGGCAGCCGCTCCTCGGCCATGAAACCCGTCGCCTCCCCTGGCGCGCAGAACCCGAACTCCTCCAGTTGCATCAGAACGAACGGGGTGAAGTGGTCATACAGGATCCCCACGTCGATCTCGGCCGGGGCCAGCCCGGAGGTGCGCCACAGCTGGCGGGCCACCACACCCATCTCCGGCAGGCCGGTCAGGTCGTCGCGGTAGAAACTGGTCATCTGTTCCTGGGCCCGGCCGGCGCCCTGGGCGGCCGCCGCGATCACCGCCGGTGCCCGCGGCAGATCACGGGCCCGCTCCACGGAGGTGACCACGAGCGCCTGCCCGCCGTCCGTCTCCTGACAGCAGTCCAGCAGTCTGAGCGGCTCCACGATCCAGCGCGAGGCCGCGTGGTCGGCGAGCGTGATCGGGCGGCCGTGGAAGTACGCCGCCGGGTTGGTCGCCGCGTATGCGCGGTCCACCACGGCCACGTGCCCGAACGCCTCGGGGGTCAGCCCGTACGCGTGCAGATAACGCTGAGCCGCCATCGCCACCCAGGAGGCCGGGGTGAGCAGCCCGAACGGCAGCGCCCAGCCCAGCGCCACGCCCTCCGCCGACGGCTCCCGGTGCTGCACGCCCGAGCCGAATCTCCGGCCCGACCGCTCGTTGAACGCGCGGTAGCAGACCACCACCTCGGCCACGCCCGTCGCCACCGCGAGCGCCGCCTGCTGGACGGTGGCGCAGGCTGCCCCGCCGCCGTAGTGGATCCGCGAGAAGAAGGACAGCTCGCCCATCCCGCATGCCTGCGCCACGGTGATCTCCGGGCTGGTGTCCATCGTGAAGGTGACCAGCCCGTCCACGTCTCCGGGGGTCAGCCCCGCGTCGTCCAGCGCGGCCCGCACCGCCTCCACCGCCAGCCGCAGCTCGCTGCGTCCGGAGTTCTTGGAGAACTCGGTGGCGCCGATACCGACGACGGCGGCCCGGCCGCCGAGCCGGTCACGGGTGCGTACGGCCATCACGCACCTCCCGCCGGGACCGTGACCGTCACCGTCCCGGTCACGTGTCTGCCGATGGCGTTGGACCCGACCACCCGTACTGTCGCGGTGTCGCCGTCCACCTCCTCGACCGTGCCGGTCAGCACCAGGGTGTCCCCGGGATAGTTGGGCGCCCCCAGCCGGATGGCGACCTTGCGGAGGACCGCCGTCGGGCCGAAGTGGTCCGTGATGTACCGGCCGACCAGGCCGTTCGTCGTCAGGATGTTCATGAAGATGTCCGGGGAGCCCTTCTGCCGGGCCAGTTCCGCGTCATGGTGCACGTCCTGGTAGTCCCGGGACGCGATGGCTCCGGACACGATCAGAGTGCGGGTGACCGGGATCTCCAGCGGCGCCAGTTGCGCGCCCGCCGTCATCGCCGGCTTTCCTGTCGTCACCGCCATGCCTCACTCCCCATGTGCGATCAACTTCCCCAACTCCTGGAGCGCTTCGCTCCCGCATCCCAGATAGGCGTCCAGCTGCCGGCCCCACAGGAAGTGCCGGTGCACCGGGTGCTCGAGGTCGGCTCCGGTGCCGCCGTGCAGATGCTGGCCCGTGTGGACGACACGCTGCCCCGCCTCGGACGCCCACCAGGCGGCGGTCAGCGCATGGGTGGCGTACGGCAGCCCGGCATCGCGCCGCCAGGCCGCCTCATACGCCGTCACCCGTATCGCCTCGGTGTCCAGGTGCGCGTCGGCGGCCTTGAGCTGGACGGCCTGGCGGGTGGCCAGCGGGCGGCCGAACTGCTCCCGGGAGTTCGCATGCGTCACCGCCCGCGCGAGCGACCCGGCGCAGACACCGGCCTGGAGCCCGGCGAAGGCGGTACGGGCGGTGGCGAGGATGTCGTCGTAGGCACCGGTGTCCTGGGGTGACTCGCCGGTCCCCAGGCGCTCCGCGTCGGCGTGGTCCAGAGTGAGGCGGCCGGCCGACCAGGGTGCGGTCAGGTCGACCGGCGTGACCGTCGCCCCGGCGGCGAGGGGGGTCAGCCACAGCCGTCGCCGGCCGTCGGCGACGAGGACGTGTGTGGCGTCGCGCAGCCAGGGGACGACGGGCACCGTGCCGGTCAGCTCGGCCGTGGCCGCTCCCTGTGGGTCCTCCGGTCCGCCCGGTGCCGAGGCCCGCACGCCCGGCTGCGCCGGGAACGCCCCGACGGCCACCAGCGATCCGTCCCTGAGCCGCGGCAGCAGCCGTTCCCGCTGATCCCGTGTGCCGTGGGCCGCCACCGCCAGGATCCCGAAGACACAGCTCGCCGCGTAGGGCACCTGGGCTGTCGTACGCCCCTGTTCTTCCAGGAGCAGCACCAGGCCGAGCAGTCCCAGCTCCTCCACGGCGCCCACCAGGCCCGCGCCGGTGAGTGCCTTCCACAGGTCCGGGTCGCTGCCGGTGCCGGCGGCCGTGAGCCGTTCGTGCGTGGCCAGGTCGGTGAAGATCCGTGCTGCCAGGTCGCGGGCCGCGGTCTGTTCCTCCGTGGGCGTGAAGTCCATCTCAGACCCCGCCCTCGGTGACCCGGAAGACCGGCAGGACCAGGGGGTCCGTGTCGCCGTCCGGTTCCTCGTACCGCCGGAATTCCACGCGCACCGGCAGGCCGACGCGCACCTTGTCGTAGGGCACCCCCACCACGTTGCTCACCATCCGCACGCCTTCGGCCAGTTCGACCAGGCCGACCGCGTAGGGAGGGTCGAACGCGGGGAAGGGCGGGTGATGCATCACGACGTACGAGTACACGGTCCCCTCGCCGCTCGCCTCGACCGTGTCCCAGTCCAGGCAGCCGCAGGTGTTGCAGCCCGGCAGCCAGGGGTGGCGCAGGGTGCCGCAGCCGGTGCAGCGCTGGATGAGCAACCGGTGCCCGGCCACCCCCTCCCAGAAGCCGGCGGTGTCCCGGTTGACCACCGGTCGGGGGCGCGGGGGCCTGGGTTTCCGGTGCACGGGGGCGTATTTGAGGATGCGGAAGCGGTGCGTGCCCGCGAGGTCGGCGCCCACGCGGACGTCCATGCGGGTCGTGACGAAGTACCCCGTGCCGAGCCTGGTCGTCTTGCGCTCCGACACCGATTCGATCATCGCGTCGAAGGTGACCTCGTCCCCGGGCCGCAGGGGTCGCAGGTACTCCTGTTCACAGTCGGTGGCGACCACCGAGGTGCAGCCCGCCTCGTCGAGCTGGGTGAGCAGTTCGTCGTACGCGTCCGTACGCCCGTCGTACCCGGAGAGTCCGCCCATCGTCCACACCTGGAGCATGGTGGGCGGGGCCAGGGTGTCCGGGCCCGTGTACGCCGGGTTGGTGTCGCCCATCGCCTCGCACCAGTGCCGGATCATCGGTGCGTTGACCGGGTCCTTGCCCGCGCAGGCGACGGCTGCGGCCCGCCCCTCGTACGCCTTGAGCCGGACCCACAACTCGTCCGGCGCACCCTGCTCGCCCCGCGCGCGCGGCTCGTCCGACGCGCAGCGTTCATCCGACACGCGCCGCTCGTCCGGCGTGCCCGCGACTGCCGTCACCCCCGCACCCGAGCCCGTAGGCGGCGCACCCGGTCCTGGCCCCGTGCCCACACCCATCGCGGCTTCCCTCCCCGCTCCCGAGCCGAGCCCGGCCGCCCCCTCCACGCCGGTCACCGCGCCCCCTTCCTCGCCCGTCACCGCCGCCCCCTCGTCATCCCGAGCCGCATCGTCGCGACGATCTCCCGCTGCACCTCGCTCACCCCGCCCCCGAACGTGTTGATCTGCGCTGCCCTGTTCAGCCGTTCCAGCTCGCCGTCCGCGAAGGCACCTGGCGAACCCGACCGCACCGTCCCTGCCAGCCCGTCCGTCCCGATCGCGTGCTGACATATTCGGTACACCGCCACCGCCGATTCGGTTCCCGCCACTTTCACGCCGCTGGCGTCTCCCGGCGCAAGCCGACCCGCTCCCACGTCCCCCACCAAACGCCAGTTCAGCAGGCGTGTCGCCGCCAGTCGCGCATGCGCCTCTGCCAGCTGCGCACGCACCCAGGGCTCGTCAATCCGACGCTCGCCGGTCACCGGATCGGGGGTACGGGCTGCGGCGACCGCGGCCACGTAGAAGTCCTCGGCCTGCATGCCGACGGCCGCGAGGGCGACCCGCTCATGGTTGAGCTGGTTGGTGATGAGCGACCAGCCCTCGTTCTCGGCCCCGACGAGGTTCCCGGCCGGGACGCGGACCCCGTCGTAGTAAGTGGCCGTGGTGGTCTGCCCGCCGACCGTCTCGATCGGCGTCCACGAGAACCCCTGCGCGTCGGTGGGGACGAGAAGGATCGAGATGCCGCGGTGCCGGGGTGCCTCGGGATCGGTGCGGCAGGCGAGCCAGATCCAGTCCGCGTGCTGGGCACCCGAGGTGAACGTCTTCTGCCCGTCGATCCGCCAGCCGTCGTCCGCCCGCACGGCCCGCGTCCGCAGTGAGGCCAGGTCGGTACCGGCCGACGGCTCGCTGTAGCCGATCGCGAAGGTCAGCTCCCCGTTGAGGATACGGGGCAGGAAACGGGCCTTCTGCTCCTCGCTGCCGTACTTCATGAGCGTGGGCCCGACGGTGTTCAGGGTGACCATCGAGACCGGGGCGCCGGCCCGGTACGCCTCGTCGAAGAACACGAACTGCTCGTCCGCGCTCCGGCCCTGGCCGCCGTACTCGACCGGCCAGCCGAGCCCGAGCCAGCCGTCGTCGCCGATCCGGCGCAGCAGCGCCCGCCGCTCCCGCGGCTCGACGGGTCCGGCCGGCAGCACGGCCCGGAAATAGGCGCGGAGTTCGGCGCGCAGCCGCTGCTGGCGCTCAGTGGGGGCGAGGTGCACGGCGGTGTAACCTCCCGGCCCGGTTACGGATTCGCACGGACCGGGTGCGGCCCGCACGAGCGACGATCTCTGACTGCACGACGGTTTCTGACTGTCCGTCAGATACCGTCGGGTGTCAAGGTCGGCGGAAGACCGGAAGGCCGGAGGACCGGGAGACGGGGCGAAGGGGAGAAGAGGAAGAGGAGGGGGCGAAGGGGAGACACGGAGGCCGGAGCCAGGGAACAAAGGACGAGGAACAAGAACAAGAACAAGGACAAGAAACAAGGACAGGGGACAGGGGACAGGGGACAGGGGACAGGGGCAGCAGCGGAAAACGCCTGCGCGGCGGTACCGAAGTACCGCCGCGCAGACGTGCTACGACCCCGAAAGCACACCCCACACAGGACGTCAGCCCCGGCTTACCACAGGTGGTCGAAGCTGACGGAGACGTTCTCGTTTCCCTGCTGGATGGGCGTGAACGCGGAGCCGTCGACCTGGGCCGTGTTGCTCTGGTTCGAGGCGCCGGAGCCGCTCGCGTTCTGCGCCGTGGTGGACGAGTTGCCCTCGTTGTCGTCACCGACCCCACTGCCGATGACGCTCGCCACGCCGGTCGCCGCGGCGGCGTTCGATCCGTCGTTCGCGAGGGCCCCGTTGTCCGCGGCCGCGACGCCGGTGAAGAGAGCGGCGGCGAGCGGGAGCGCGGAGACGGCGGCGAGAACGCGAGCGGTACGGATGCTTGCCATTTTGTTCCTCCAGGACAATACCCATTGGCCGGATGGCCGGGCGCACGGGAAATTCGTGAAGTACGGCTTCTGCCAGGGAAGTTGGCCGACCCCCCGGGCGGTTCTGCACGACGTCGCGAATCCAGAGTTGCCCATCGAATCCCTGGCGAACCACCCCACAGGCCCTGATTCGCACTCAAGCGTGATGACATGTCGATAAACCCCTTTCGCCATCTTTAGTGACCTCATAGCCTGAGAGCACTCAGTACGGACTTCTCGGACTCAAGCGGCGCAAGCGATGAATCGTTCCTCCGCAGGTCCGGCCAGCCCGCCCGCACCGACGTGCCGGCCCCGACCCCCTCTTCCTTTCCTCGAACACATGTACGACCATGAGGTATGGCCATCACCGACCGGCAGGCCACGACGCTGGCCCTCGCGCACGCCCTGTCAGCCGCCGAACGCGGACTGGCCGTCATCCCCCTGTCCCGGACGAAACTCCCGGCCCTGCGATCCCCCCACCGCGGCCACGCCACCCCCACCCCCGCCCCGTGCCACGGCGAATGCGGCAACTTCGGGCACGGCGTGTACGACGCCTCGACCGACCCGAAACGCATCCGCGAGCTGTTCGCCGCCGCACCCTGGGCGACCGGTTACGGCATCGCCTGCGGGCTGCCCCCGCACCATCTGATCGGCGTCGACCTCGACACCACGTCCGGCACGGACTCCTCGGCCGCCCTGCGTGAACTCGCCCTGCGCCACCTGTTCACCGTCCCGGAGACCGTCGTGGTGCTGACGCCGAGCGGCGGCCGGCACGTCTGGCTGACCGGCCCGCCGGACGTCGTCGTCCCCAACTCGGCCGGCCGGCTCGCCCCCGGTATCGACATACGGGGCGCCGGCGGCTACCTCGTCGGGCCCGGCTCCCGCACCGAGCACGGCGTCTACGCGACCGCCCCCGGCACCGCCCACCTCGTCCCCGCACCCTGTCCGCCCGCCCTGCTGCGCCTGCTCCTCCCGCCGCCCCCCGCACCTCATCCGGCGCCCCCGGTGACCGGCGACCACGGAAAGGGACTGGTCCAGTTCGTCCTCGCGGCCCACGAGGGCCAGCGCAACACCCGCCTGTTCTGGGCCGCCTGCCGCGCCTACGAGAACGGCATCGGCCCCGCCCTTGTGGCCCCGTTGGTCGAGGCGGCCCGCAACACCGGTCTCTCGGAGGGCGAGGCGCGGGCGACGATCGCGTCGGCGGCCCGGATGACGAGGCACCGGCCATGACGGGACCCTGCCATGACCAGAGCTGGCCATGACGGGACCCGGCGAGATCTTGGCCACTTCCCACCGCTCAGGAAGTAGGGCCGTCTCCTATAGGTTCGGTCACACCCGTCGTAGGACGGGCCCGGACCCACTCACGAGGGGGACTCGCATGGCCTTCATCCACCGCACCACCATGAAACCGACCAAGCTGGAACTGCTCACGGAGTGGCTGCCGAAGCAGAGCTGGTACGTGGGTGACGCGAAGACGCCGGAACTGCTCAAGGCGGGCGGGTTCCGCCTGGACGACCCTGAGGGCACGGTCGGGATCGAGTTCATGGTCGTGGTGGACACCAGCGCACACGAGCAGGAGCGGGAACCGGTGGCGTACTTGGTACCGATGGGCTACCGCGGCGCGGCGCTCGACGGCGTCCCCGCGGAGGCGCTGATCGGCACCTCCGAGCACGGCGTGCTCGGCACCCGCTGGATCTACGACGGTGTCCACGACCCGGTGGTGATGGCGCAGTTGCGCGCACTCCTGCGCGGCGAGGCGATAGCTCAGCACCAGAGCGAGAGCGACACCCCCGACCCGAACGTCACCGTGCACGGAACCGGCCCTGATGACGGGTTCGAGGTGCACGTCCATCGCGTGCTGGAGCCGGCAGCAGACGGGCGAATGCCGTACGGACATCTCGTCGCCGGGTGGACCTGGCCGGACGGAACGGCTGGTCAGGGCGTAGTGGCAACGGTGGCGCCCCGGTAGGTGGCCGTCCGCAGGAACCGAACCGATCCGTACTGGCAGCCACATCAGGCCGAGGCAGATCGTGCTGCGGCCGTGTCGTCCGAAACGCTTCCCGCCGACGACGCCCGCCGTGGGACGAAAGTCGTCTGGCACGACGACGTCGAAGTCGTTCACTGCGGCGCCGGCCCGGAGAAGATCTCGTGCTCGGTCCGCGGAGCGGATCTCGGTGCGTCGAGTTGGTGGGGAAAAGCCGTCTCAGAACACCACCGCGACGGCTTTTCCCCACGGACGTCGTTGGTGAGGCCGGCGAGGACCACGAACAACAGCGGTCGGATGCTCACAGGTGGGGTTAGCCCTACCTCGTAGTCGGAGGCCGGCTCCAGGGACCGATCGGGCGCCCGCCGATAGCTTTCCGTTCTGGGTGCTCTGGCCCCGATACGCCCGGGAAGACGGTGCGTCCCACGAGATCCGAAGGCCGTACATGAAAAGCTTCGCCTCCTTGTCCCACACCATGTCCGCGGACCCGCGGCGCCAGATCAGGCTCCTGACCGCCCTGACCGGAGCACTCCTCGTCGCCTTCTTCCTCGCGCCCAACGCTCTGGCGCGGAGTTCCGTCAACACGGCGAACGTCGGCGATAGCTTCCGCCATGGATTCGTGGCCTACTGGGCTTCCGGCAGCGAGGATTTCCCGGCGTTGCTGGGCACCACGATGAATTACTGGTTCCGGTTTCATCTCGTCAAGGCCGGGGTTTCCGCACTGCTTCTGGCAGTGGCCGTGGCGCTCGGCGTCGTCCTGTGGCGGCGCGGCCGGCAACAGATCGAACGACGGTCCCACCGGCTCCCTGTCACGTGGGCCGACTCCCTCGTCGGGGTGCTCGGGATCTTCGCCCTCGTCGCGCTGATGGCCAATCTGCAAGGCGCGGCGGCACCGTTCGCCTCGCTGCTTCCCATGCTGACGACAGGCGGTGCCGAGGGCGAACTCACCCAGAGCCTCGCCCAGGCCCGGCAGCAACTCGCCGTCTACCCCGACGGCCAGCACTCCCCCGCCCTGTCCGTGATGATCAGCGACTTCGCCGTGTACCACGCCGCATTTGCGGTAATGGCCGCTTTGCTCGCGCTCGCGATGGCCGGTGCGAGTGTCATGTTGTGGCGGCAGCTGAAGACCTCGCCCGAAAGGCGGTCGAGGCGCGCGGCGAAATTCGGCTTCACCGCCTCGGCTGTCCTGACGGCCGCTGCGCTCGTGGTCGCCTTCGCGAACACGACCAGCGCGGCGGATTCGCCTCGCGCACTCGCCGGCTTCTTCGCCGGAGGGTGGTGAGACACCTGTCGGCAACAGGGCGTGCAGGGCCTGTGCGACGGCGGCGAGGTAGGGGCGTGCCTGACGTCCTCGCAGGATGGTTGCGGCACGGACGCCCGCGCGACGGGTTTGGCCGGCCGGGTAGCCGAGTGAAGCCGACGCCCCGCAGCCAACCGACCCCGGAGCGTCGGCCTGCGGCAGTCACATGCCCAACTCTGCCCCGCGCAGTTCCAGCAGCCCGCCCTCAAGAAGCCGCTAACCGGTCCCGACACGCGAACCCGCACAACGATCAGAGGCAGCGTCTCGCGCATCCTTCAGGGCGGACAGGCACGCTCAAATCAGCTCATCGCGGCGGAGCTGAACAAGGGGGACTGACGGCCCGTGTTGGCCCACAGATGGCCCACACGTACTGGTCGAACCCGGGATACGGGCGAGCAAGGGTGAGACAGGCTGCACACAGAAGGGGTGCCCCTCCACCAAGGGGCACCCCTTCTGACCTGCCACTTCTATGACCTGTGCGGAGGCGGTGGGATTTGAACCCACGGTGACATCGCTGCCACGACGGTTTTCAAGACCTTTCGGCGGACGGGACGCCACGCGGCTACACAGCAGGTCAGGCGAGTGCGGCACCCCGGCGGAGCCGTTGTCTTCCCCCTCCGTGCCCCTTACGTGCCCCTCGGCGGTGCTCGTGCCCTCTCGGGAGAGGGGCTATCGCTTCAGCCGGTGACCACAGGGACGATCACCGCCGCGACCGCCGACAGCAGGCCACCGACCCCGAGGAAGGCGTTGAATTTCTCCCTGGCCGTTGGGAACAAGGCGCGGCCGAGGTCACCTGCTTTGCTCCGCATGACGATCATCTTCATCTTCTGCCATCGGTGCTGGCGCCTCTTGCACCCCATCAGTACGCCGTAAGCATTGTCGCGGCAGTACGTCCGCCCGTCGCGATTCAACGCCCCGCACCAGACCGGCACTTGAAAGGCCGCATAGGCCGATACGGCGACCGAGAGAGCCGCGATGACCGGCAATGCCCACTGCTGGCTCCACCCGACGAGCAGAGCCGCAGCCACCATGTATCCCCAGTACAGACGCACCACTTTACCCATGACCACGCACAGTAGCGACGGACCGTCATGCTCAACAGACGGTAACCAGTCACTCAGAACTGGCTGAACCCCCCGACCAGTCCGTAGGCCAGGGGGTTCATTCCCAGTGGTAGCCCAGTCGACAGCGCCCGTCTCGTCGCCCTCGCTGAGCCAGGAGTCCGCCGCTTCGGCTACCTGGTCATCGCGACCGGCTACCGGCCGGGCGTAGTGCCGAGTCGTGACGCTCGCGTTCGAGTGGCCGAGCCGGTGCGCGGCGGTCATCACGCCGTACCGGTCGGCAACCCACGTCCCGTGTGACGCCCGAAGATCGTGCGGGGTCACGTCGGTCAGTCCGGCCGCCGCCACGGCAGGGTCGAAGTGCGCCGTACGCCACTGGTTGTAGCGGAGCGGCTTCCCCGCGGACGTGGTGAACAGCAGCGCGTCATCCCCGCCGGGCAGGTCGTCTAGGTACTTCCCCAGCCGCTTCACGAGGGAGGGGCCGACACGGAGGAGCCTCTAAGGAAGGCGATACGCGCGGGTGAGCCCTGACGGCAGCCAACCCGCCCTGGCCATACGAGGGTTGCTGATAACCTACCGCGAGCACAGCAAAGCGCCGTGTGTTCCGCCCCTCGAAGAACGAACCCACGGCTGCATCCCGCATACCGACAACTCCGACTAGGAGAAGACCTTGGCGAACCAAGATCCACACTCCACAGAGCACCAGCAGCTTTACTGTGTACACAACCATAACGTGGCTGTCGCCCCATGTGTCAACTCCCCACGATGGCACGAGGACCCATTGCTGCTAGGCCGCCTCACTGCACTGGCTACAGCAGCCGGAGTGACCCTCCAGGGAGTGGCCGCCGTGCTGACAGTGGCCCTACGGTGACGTGCCCCCCGCGTGCCCGAAACACCAGGGACTAGCGGGGACTCACGGTCGCGAACAGGCACCGCCCAACACAACGGCCCCCGACCATATCGCCTGGTCAGGGGCCGTTCTCACTGCTCAGTGAGCGGAGGCGGTGGGATTTGAACCCACGGTGACATCGCTGCCACGACGGTTTTCAAGACCGGCCGGATTCAGGCGACCATATGGCCCCTGACCTGCGCCTTAGTCTTCCTGAGATCCGTTCGGCACCCTCTCTTGGCCAGAGGATGGCCAAGAGAGGGCCCGGCCACGTCACCCACTCGCACCGGGAGCATCCCCGACGCTCCCGGCAACGAGGCGACTCGTGAAGCCCCGGGTCACAAGTCGCTCGTACGCCCGGATCACGTCGTCGGGTACGTCCTGCGAGATCATGAAGCCTTGAGCCGGGTAGATCAGCAAGCGCTGTAGCGACCCGACAAGCATGTCGACGACCAGGCACGGATCCTGGATCGAATCCACATACTCCGAGAGCGCCATGGGCGTGGATGCGCTGACGAACTCGACCTCCGGCCACAGTTTCCGGGCCGTCGCGTAGGCACGTCGTTCCTCGTAAGGCTTGCTGACGAGAAGCGCGGAGGACACGGCGACCCCTCGCTCTTCGAGAAGAGCGCGGGACAAGGTGATGTTCTGCCCGGTGTTCCGGGCGTGCGGCTCCACAAGGATGACGTCCGCTGGAACGCCCAGCTCAAGCGCGCGGTCCCGGTAATGCTCGGCTTCCCCGCGCGGCATGCGCTCCTGCGTGGTCCGGCTGGTCGCGCCGGTGAACACGATCAGGGGCATCATGCCGCGCTGGTAGAGATCGACGGTGGTGTCCGCCACTCCGAGATCGTGACTGCCGAGACCGATACCGACCGAGCAGGGGCGCGGCTCGTGGTGCATCTGCTGGTAGTCCCACAGAAGCTGAGTGTCTTCCCAGTCGTGTACGGAGATCACGGCGTACCTTCCTTGTCCGGGTCACGGGTGGAGTCGGGAACCTTGAACTCGTACTCCCACGCGAACCGGGAAGCCGAGTGAATACCGACTGCGAACTCCACCACCGTGCCATCTGCCGTGTACGTGGTCCGATGAAGCTCCACCACCGGTTCGCCGACCGGAAGCTGTAGAAGCTTCACCTCGTCTGCCGTGGGGATACGGGCGAACAGCCCCTCCTTCATGTGGTCGATCTCGTACCCCGCGTCATACAGCACCCTGTACCCGCCGCCGCGGCCGGCCGGTCCCGGCGTGGGGTCGACGATGCGCGTTCCCTCGACGTGTTCCGGCCGGTAGTAGCTGGTCAGGGTGTGCGTCGGCTGCGTGTCCTCCTTGACGAGGCGGGCACGCGCGTACACCTCGGAGCCGACCGGCACGCCAAGCCCCTCAGCCACGAGAGCGCTCGCCTGGACACGGCTCACGGTCTGTGTCTGCTCATCGCGCTTGTACGCACGCCCTGACGCGACGCGGTCTGCGATGAACGCGACCTCATCGCTGTCACGCCACTTCGCCTTGTCGTACCGGGCGATACCGAGTCGCTTGAGCGGGGTGCGCTGCCGAACGACGGTGCCATGCCCGCGCGACGACGTCACCAGACCCTCAGCTTCAAGCGCTTTGTACGCCTGATGGACGGTGGATTTGGAGCCTTCTCCAGCCTCGACCAGGTCTCTGATCTGGGGCAACTGTGCCCCGGGTGCGTACTCGCCGTTCTTGATCTGATCCGCGAGTCGATCCGCAAGCTCACGCCACTTGGGTGCCACAGCCGAACTCCCTTCGATGCGTCCCAGTGAAACACAGTCCCAGGACTGTTGACAGTCCTGGGACTGTGCGCCATATTCATCTCAGGCCGCTCGCAGTCCTAGGACAGCGAACGGAAGGGGCCTTCTTG
>NZ_JBIAXM010000028.1:0-65215 GCF_042896695.1 Streptomyces sp. NPDC001270
TGAGCAGCGCCATCACGCCGCCGATCAGGAAGAACACGAACGACGTCGTGAGATACAGCGTGCCGATCGTCTTGTGGTCGGTGGTCGTCAGCCACTTCACCACGACATTGCCGGGCTGCTTGCGCCTGACCGGCAGCTCGCTCTCGTACGAGTCTTCAGCTGCCGCGGCACCCTGGGGTTCGTTGAGGATGCTCACAGGTTTGTCGTCTCCCGGTTCTTCTCGTGGCTCGTCTGCGCGATGCCGGCGGGAATGTAACCGGTCTGCCCCTTCTTGGCGAGGTCCTTGAGGTGTTGCTCGTAGCGCTCGGGGGAGACGACCTTCACGTTGAACAGCATCCGGGAGTGGTCGACGCCGCAGAGCTCGGCGCACTTGCCGAGGAAGGTGCCCTCCTCATTGGGGGTCACCTGGAAGGCGTTGGCGTGGCCCGGGATGACGTCCATCTTCATCAGGAACGGCACCACCCAGAAGGAGTGGATGACGTCTCGCGAGGTGAGGACGAAGCGGACCGTCTCACCCTTCGGGAGCCAGAGTGTCGGGCCCGGGTTGCCGGTCTGCGGGTTCCTGGTGGCCGGCGTACCGACGTCGTAGACACCGCCGGCGTTCGCGGGGAACACGTCCTTGAACCGCGCCGGAATGGCGTCCAGGTTCTTGTCGGTCTTCGCGTCGCCGGTCACACCTGGGACGTTCTCGACGTAGTTGAAGCCCCAGCTCCACTGGAAGCCGACCACGTTGATCGTGACGTCCGGCTTCTTGGAGAGGCTCAGCAGCTTCGTCTCGTCCCGTGCCGTGAAGTAGAACAACACCGAGATGATGATGATCGGGACCACCGTGTACAGCGCCTCGATCGGCATGTTGTACCGGGTCTGCGGAGGAACCTCGACCTTGGTCCGGCTGCGCCGGTGGAAGATGGCACTCCACAGGATCAGGCCCCACACCAGCACGCCGACGGCGAGCGCGGCGGCCCAGGAGCCCTGCCACAGGGAGAGGATCCGCGGAGCCTCTTCGGTGGCCGGGGTGGGCATACCAAGGCGGGGGAAGTCCTTGTATGTGCAACCGGTGGCGGTCGCCAGGACCAGGCCCGCGGTCATTGCCATCAGCAGCTTCCGCCGCATCGGGCGCCGCGACTTGGGGGTCCCGCCCACGCCCTTCAGGCGGTGGGGGAGGTCGGAGCCGTTGGGACTCACGTAGCGCCTTCCCGAGAGTCTCGCCCGCGCGGTCGGCTGCGGCCTTCTCGCTGGTCGGTCGCCGCCCTGCGACGGGCAGGGGTTTGGATGTTTATGCGGACCAAACCCTAGCCCACCCCCTCCGGGGCGTTGCGGGGAGGGTGCCGTACGCGCCGCGGGTCGTGCTGAAAGGGGTGAGGGCCCCGGTGGGGCGCCCGATGACCCGGTGGGTTTCGGGTTTCCGGCGGGTGCGGGTACGGCGTGGTTGATCACGCGGTTCCCCAAGCCGCTTCGGGGCGTCTAGCGTTGCCGTATGGCTTATTTCGATGCCGCTTCCGCCGCTCCGCTGCATCCCGTCGCGCGGCAGGCCCTGCTGGCCGCGCTCGACGAGGGGTGGGCCGATCCGGCGCGGCTGTACCGGGAGGGGCGGCGGGCCCGGCTGTTGCTCGACGCGGCGCGGGAGACCGCGGCGGAGGCGGTGGGGTGCCGGCCGGACGAGCTGGTGTTCACCTCGTCCGGGACCCGGGCCGTGCACACCGGGATCGCGGGGGCGCTGGCCGGGCGGCGGCGGGCCGGGCGTCACCTGATCGTGTCAGCCGTCGAACACTCCTCGGTGCTGCACTCGGCCGAGGTCCATGAGCGGGACGGCGGGACGGTCACCCGAGTGGCCGTCAGCCGGGCGGGGACGGTGGACGCTTCGGCGTACGCGGCGGCGGTGCGGCCGGACACCGCGCTGGCCTGTCTCCAGTCGGCCAACCACGAGGTGGGCACCGAGCAGCCGGTGGCGGCGGTGGCCGAGGGCTGCCGGGCGGCCGGGGTGCCGCTGCTGGTGGACGCGGCCCAGTCGCTGGCCTGGGGGCCGGTCGAGGGCGACTGGTCACTGCTGACGGGGAGCGCCCACAAGTGGGGCGGGCCGCCCGGGGTGGGCCTGCTCGTGGTGCGCAAGGGGGTGCGGTTCGCGGCCCAGGGCCCCCTGGACGAACGGGAGTCGGGGCGGGCGGCGGGTTTCGAGGACATCCCGGCGATCGTGGCCGCGGCGGCCTCGCTGCGGGCGGTGCGGGCCGAGGCCGCCCAGGAGGCGGTACGGCTGCGCGCCCTGACGGAGCGGATCCGGACCCGGGTGCCGGCGGCGGTGCCGGACGCGGAGGTGGTCGGCGATCCGGACCGCCGGGTGCCCGGGATCGTCACGTTCTCCTGTCTCTATGTCGACGGTGAGGCGCTGCTCCACGCGCTGGACGCGGAGGGTTTCTCCGTCTCGTCCGGCTCGTCGTGCACCAGCAGCACGCTGACGCCGAGCCATGTGCTCACGGCGATGGGCGTGCTGAGCGAGGGGAACGTGCGGGTGTCACTGCCCATGGGGACGGCCGCGGCGGAGGTCGAGCGGTTCCTCGACGTGCTGCCGGGAGCCGTGGCGGGCGTGCGGGAGAAGCTCGGGGCGCCGGCTCCGGCGACGACCGTGCGGCGGGACGTGCTGGTCGTCGACGCTCTCGGCAAGCGCTGCCCGATCCCCGTCATCGAGTTGGCCAAGGTCATCGGCGACGTACCGGCCGGCGGCCTGGTCCGGGTCCTGTCCGACGACGAGGCGGCCCGGCTGGACATCCCGGCGTGGTGCGCCATGCGCGCGCAGGAGTACGTCGGTGAGGAGCCGGCGGACGGCGGCACCGCCTATCTGGTCCGCCGGCTGACCTGACCTTCCCCCGCGCCGCCCGCTCAGCCGAGGTGCTTGCGCACCTCGGCCGCCGCCTCGTCGCCGTACGCCTTGGTGAACCGGTCCATGAAGTGCCCGCGCCGCAGCTGGTACTCCTGCGTGCCCACGGTCTCGATGACGAGGGTCGCCAGCGTGCAGCCGACCTGCGCGGCGCGCTCCAGCGAGACGCCCCAGGCCAGGCCCGACAGGAACCCCGCACGGAAGGCGTCGCCGACGCCCGTGGGGTCGGCCTTGCGCTCCTCCTCGGGGCAGCCGACCTCGATCGGGTCCGCGCCGTCCTGCTCGATCCGCACGCCGCGCGAGCCGAGCGTGGTGACGCGGGTGCCGACCTTGGCGAGGATCTCGGCGTCGCTCCAGCCGGTCTTGGACTCGATGAGGCCCTTCTCGTACTCGTTCGAGAAGAGGTACGTCGCGCCGTCCAGCAGTATCCGGATCTCGTCGCCGTCCATGCGGGCGATCTGCTGGGAGAAGTCGGCGGCGAAGGGGATCCGGCGCGAGCGGCACTCCTCGGTGTGCCGGAGCATGCCCTCCGGGTCGTCGGCGCCGATCAGTACCAGGTCGAGGCCGTCGACGCGGTCCGCGACGGTCTTCAGCTCGATCAGGCGCGCCTCGCTCATCGCGCCCGTGTAGAACGAGCCGATCTGGTTGTGGTCGGCGTCGGTGGTGCACACGAAGCGGGCGGTGTGCAGGGTCTCGGAGATGCGGACCGAGTCGGTGTCGACGCCGTGCCGCTCCAGCCAGGCGCGGTACTCGTCGAAGTCGAAGCCGGCGGCGCCGACCAGGATCGGCTCGGTGCCCAGCTGGCCCATGCCGAAGGCGATGTTCGCGCCGACGCCGCCCCGGCGGACGTCGAGGTTGTCGACCAGGAACGAGAGCGAGACGGTGTGCAGCTGATCCGCGACGAGCTGGTCGGTGAAACGACCGGGGAACGTCATGAGGTGGTCGGTGGCGATGGAGCCGGTGACTGCGATGCGCACGGCGAGAACTCTCCTGGAGGGAGGCGGTTTGACAGTTCACGCTACCCGGTTCGAGAGGCGCGCTGAAGGCGGGTAAACTACCCGAAAGTAGACCTTTCTTCGCGCGTTCTGGCGTGCCTACGGTGCCTTTATGGTGAACTTCAAGATCTGCTCCACCGCCCCGGCCGACCCCGACGGCGACCTGGCTTCGCTGCGCGGCGACGGCGCGCGGATGGCCGCGCGCTGGGCGGCGCCCCGGCAGGCCGACCCCCGTCCGGTGCCGCCGTCGCTCATCCACGGGGTGACCGTCCCGGCGCGCTCCGCCCGGCTGCTGGACGCGATGTCGGACTACGGCGACTGAGCAGCCCGCCGCCGCCCGGCCGCGACCGTGCGCCCGCGGGGACCGCTGCCGGGTGAGCCCGAACAAGCCCGGCCGGGCAGACCACCGCGTCCGCGCCGCCCGCGGGAACCGCACGCTCCCGCTCCGCGTCCCATCGGCGTCCCCGAGAAAGGGCGATGCGGGATACGACCCCACCAAGGGAGCGATGCGGTGAACAGCGAGCGACCTGGCAAGCCGGACATCCCCGACCGGGACGACGAGGACGCCGCCGCGGGTACCACCGGGGACACCGACTCCCCCGGCCGGGCGACGGGCCCCGGCAGCGGGACCGGCGCCGGGGAGGCCACCTCCGGGACCCGGGCCCCAAAGGAGAAGGAGACCGGGAAGGCGACCGGGCAGGGGGCACGCGGCGGGTGGCGGCGGTCTCCCGTGGTCCTCGCCTCCGTGGCCGCGGCCGTGGTGCTGGCCGGAGGCGGCGGGGCCTGTCTCGCCGCCACCGCGAACGGCGGTTCCGGCCCGGCGGCGGCCGGCCCCGGCCGCACTCCCCCGCCCCCGCTCGCGCTGGACGGGTATCCCGGCCCGTCGGCGGCATCGGGCGGTACGAACGGCATCGCGCCCGGCGAGCCCGCTCCGTACGGCGTGCGGTACGAGGCCGGCGGCGACCTGCCCGGCGGGCCCGGCTCGGCTCCCGTGTACCGGCCCGCGGGCGAGGTCGGCGCGGACGAGGTGGCCCGGCTGGCGAAGGCGCTCGGGGTGGCCGGGACGCCGGTGGCCGAGGGAACGGGCTGGCGGGTCGGGAGCGGCAAGGACCTCTTCGGACCGAGCCTGAGCGTGGCCGCGAAGGCGCCGGGCGACTGGACCTTCCAGCGGTACGCGCCCGGCACCGACGACTGCAAGGGCGGCACCGTCTGTTCGCAGGACCCCGCGGGACCCGCCGACCCGGTCAGCGGACCGGCCGCCGAGAAGGCCGCGGCACCGGTCCTGAAGGCGCTCGGCCAGGACGACGCGAAGCTCGACACGAGCCAGGTCATGGGCGCCCAGCGGGTGGTGAACGCCGATCCGGTGGTGGCCGGCCTGCCCACGCACGGCTGGACGACCGGGCTGACCGTGAGCGGACAGGGCGAAGTGGTCGCGGGCAGCGGGCTCTTGACGGCGCCGGAGAAGCCGGAGAAGCCGGAGAAGGGGGACACCTACCCGGTGCTGAGCGCGCGGCGGACGCTGGACCTGATGAACACGGCACCCCCGGGCGATCACCGTATGGGCATCGGCGGCTGCGCCAGTCCCGTACCGCTGCGGGACCGGCTGGAGCAGCCGTGCGGGGCCGGGGCGTCGACGGCGGCGTCGCGGCCGGACACGGCGACCGTGCGCAAGGCGGTCTTCGGACTGGCCGCGCACTCCGTCGCGGGGCGGCCGACGCTGGTGCCGTCGTGGCTGTTCGAGGTACGGGGGCCGGGTGCGCGGGATACCTACACGGTGGCGTACCCGGCGGTGGACCCCCAGTACCTGAGCGGGCCGAGCCCGTCGGCGACGCGGCCCGCGGCGCCGGACAAGCCGAAGTCACGGGACACCGCGGTGGCCGGCTACACGGCCACCGACTCGGAGCTGACCGTGCGCTTCTCCGGCAGCGTGTGCTCCGACTACACGGCCTCCGCCGACGAGAGCGCGGACCGGGTGAAGGTCACGGTGACGGAGCGGTACGACCCGGGCACGGTCTGCATCCTGCTCCTGAAGGGCTACCAGCGGACGATCCCGCTGGACGAGCCGCTGGGCGACCGGACGGTGGTCGGCACCGACGGCAAGCCCATCCCCGAGGGCAAGCAGGGAACGGGCCTGCCTCAGGCCCGCTGAGCGGGTGGGCGAAGTCCGCGCGGGGTGAGCCGGTCACCCGGACCGACCGGCTCACCCGGGCCGATGGGCCACCTGGACCAACCGGTCACCGGACCGCGAAGGCGGCGGCCCTCCGCGGGGAGGGTCGCCGCCTCGTGAGGTGCGGTGCGCGGCTCAGCTGAAGGAGTCGCCGCAGGCGCAGGAGCCGGTCGCGTTCGGGTTGTCGATCGTGAAGCCCTGCTTCTCGATCGTGTCCACGAAGTCGATCGTGGCGCCGCCGAGGTAGGGGGCGCTCATGCGGTCGGTGACGACCTTGACCCCGCCGAAGTCCTTCTCCACGTCCCCGTCGAGGGAACGCTCGTCGAAGAAGAGCTGGTAGCGCAGGCCGGAGCAGCCGCCGGGCTGGACGGCCACGCGCAGCGCGAGGTCGTCACGGCCTTCCTGGTCGAGCAGGGCCTTGACCTTGGACGCGGCGGCGTCGGTCAGGACGATGCCGTCGGTGACGGTGGTGGTCTCGTCCGATACGGACATCTACATCTCTCCCGGGTTGTACGGAGACTGCTTGCCGACGAGTGCAACCGGCGGGTCCGCGGATTCATTCCGGGCCGGGCGTTCTCGTTGTCGCATTTTTCCTCTGAGTTCATGCTCGCACACGCCCGCGGACGCGGACAGTGGCCGTCGAGCGACCCGACCGGGATTCATGTCACATGGACATAATGGCGATCGTCAAAGTGACGTGAACCAGTTATGATAGATAGCGTCAGTTCGACGAAAACTAGAAAGGGTGTGTGCCGTGACCACCGCCCATCCCTCCGAGCTCGACATACAGCCGAGCCCGCTCGCCCTGCTGCTCCTCGGCCGGCAGGCCGACCCGACGAGCGAGCGCGGTGTCGAGTGTCCCGGCGAGTTGCCCTCGCCGTCCGACCCCGATCTAATCGAGCGCGCGCGGGCGGCCAAGGAGAAGCTCGGGGACAAGGTCTTCGTGCTCGGCCATCACTACCAGCGTGACGAGGTCATCCAGTTCGCCGACGTCACGGGTGACTCCTTCAAGCTGGCCCGGGACGCGGCGGCCCGCCCGGAGGCCGAGTACATCGTGTTCTGCGGTGTGCACTTCATGGCGGAATCCGCGGACATCCTGACCAGTGACGCCCAGAAGGTCGTCCTGCCCGACCTCGCCGCGGGCTGCTCGATGGCCGACATGGCCACCGCCGAACAGGTGGCGGAGTGCTGGGACGTGCTCACCGAGGCCGGGATCGCCGAGCAGGTCGTGCCCGTCTCGTACATGAACTCCTCCGCCGACATCAAAGCCTTCACGGGCCGGCACGGCGGCACCATCTGCACGTCGTCGAACGCGCAGCGGGCCCTGGAGTGGGCCTTCCAGCAGGGGGAGCCCTCGAAGACGAAGGTGCTCTTCCTGCCCGACCAGCACCTGGGCCGCAACACCGCGGTGCGCGACCTGGGCATGTCCCTGGCGGACTGCGTCGTCTACAACCCGCACAAGCCGAACGGCGGGCTGACGGCGGACGAGTTGCGCGACGCCCGGATGATCCTGTGGCGGGGGCACTGCTCGGTGCACGGGCGGTTCAGCCTGGAGTCGGTGAACGAGGTGCGGGAACGGATCCCCGGCGTCAACGTGCTGGTCCACCCGGAGTGCCGGCACGAGGTCGTGGCCGCGGCGGACCACGTCGGTTCGACCGAGTACATCATCAAGGCCCTCGAGGCCGCGCCCGCCGGGTCCAAGTGGGCGGTCGGCACGGAGCTGAACCTGGTACGGCGGCTGGCGAACCGTTTCGCCCCCGAGGGCAAGGAGATCGTCTTCCTCGACCGCACGGTCTGCTTCTGCTCGACGATGAACCGCATCGACCTGCCGCACCTGGTCTGGGCGCTGGAGTCGCTGGCCGAGGGGAACCTCGTCAACCGCATCGTGGTCGACATGGAGACGGAGGCGTACGCGAAGCTGGCGCTGGAGCGGATGCTCGCGTTGCCGTAGGCGGAGGCGGGGTTCGGGCGCGCTGGGGGGAGGGCGCCCGCCGTCCACGGATCCGGACCGTAACAGCAGAGACGGGTGCGGGGCCTGCCGCCCGGCGGCAGGCCCCGCACCCGGATCCCGGTCTCAGACCCCCACGGGTTCCCGTACCTCCGGCTCGCCCGCGGCCCGCTTCGCCGCGCGCTTCTTCGCCCGTCGCTCCTTGCGGAGTTCGAGCATCGCGTACAGCGTCGGGACCAGCAGCAGCGTCAGCAGGGTCGACGTGATCAGCCCGCCGATCACCACCACCGCGAGCGGCTGGGCGATGAAGCCGCCCTCGCCGGTGACGCCGAGTGCCATCGGCAGCAGGGCGAAGATGGTGGCCAGTGCCGTCATCAGGATCGGGCGGAGCCGGTGCCGGCCGCCCTCCACCACGGCTTCGACAACGCCGTAGCCCTGGCGCCGGTACTGGTTGATCAGGTCGATCAGCACGATCGCGTTCGTCACCACGATGCCGATCAGCATCAGCATGCCGATCATCGCGGGGACGCCCATCGGCGTACCGGTCAGGACGAGCAGGCCGAGCGCGCCGGTCGCCGCGAACGGCACGGACACCAGCAAGATCAGCGGCTGGACCAGCGAACGGAACGTACCCACCAGCAGCAGGAAGACGATCGCGATCGCCGCGATCATCGCCAGGGCCAGGTTCTTGAACGCGCTGTTCTGGTCCGAGGTGACGCCGCCGATCTTCGCCGTGGCGCCCTCCGGGAGCTTCAGCGCGTCGATCTTGGACTGGAGCTTGGTGCTCACCGCGCCGGTGTTGTCACCCGTCGGCCGCGCGGTGATGGTCGCGGCGCGCTGGCCGTCGATCCGGGTGATCGAGACCGGGCCGTCCACCAGCTTCACCGTCGCGATGTCGCCCAGCTTCACCGGGCCCAGTTTCAGCGCCCGCAGCTGCGCCAGCGTCTCGGCCGGCTTCGCCGACTTGACCACGATGTCACGCTCGGTGTCGTCCAGGGTCGCCTTCGCGGCCGTCTTGGTGCCGCCGACCGCCTGGGACACCGCGGCGCCCAGCGTCTGGTCGTTGAAGCCCGCGGCGGCGGCCTTCGCGTTCGCCGTGACCGAGACCCGCGGCACGCTCTGCGTCAGGTCGCTGGTCACGTCCGTGACGTCGCTCAGTCCGGCCACGGTCTTGCGCACCTGCTCCGCCGCCGTGCTCAGCACGTTCTGGTCGGCCGCCTTCACGACCACGCTGAGGTCCTGGCTGCCGAAGCCGTCACCGGCGGACACCGTGGTGGAGCCGATGCCCTTCAGCTGGGCCAGGCCGTCCTCGATGTGCGTCTGCACGTCGTCGGAGGACGCCGAGTCCTCCAGCATCACCTGGTACGACGCCTGGTTGGTGTCCGTACCGCCGCCGAAGGCCGCCATGAAGCCGGACGAACCGATCGTGACCTGGTAGTCCTTGACGCCCTTGGTGTCGCCGAGCAGCTTCTCCACCCGTTTGGCCTGCTCGTCGGTGGCCGCGAGGCTGGTACCGGGCTTCAGCTCCTGCTTGACGCTGAGCACCTGCTGCTCGCCCTGGTCGAAGAAGTTCGTCTTCAGCAGCGGGGCCATGCCGAAGGTGGCGAGCAGCACCACCACGGCGATCACGACGCTGGTGAAGCGGCGGCGCGTGGCGAACCGCAGCACCGGGACGTAGACGCGCTGGAGGCGGCTGTTGGCCTCCTTCTCCTCCGCCTTGCGGCGGGCCTGCTCGGTGTCCTCGGGGGTGCCCTTCGGGGCGCGCAGGAACCAGTACGACAGGACCGGCACGACCGTCAGCGACACCAGCAGGGACGCCAGCAGCGCGGCGGTCACAGTGAGGCTGAACGAGCCGAACAGCGCGCCCACCATGCCGCCGACCAGACCGATCGGCAGGAAGACGGCGACCGTGGTGAGGGTCGAGGCGGTGACCGCGCCGGCCACCTCGCGGACCGCGCCGAGGATCGCGGACTGGCGTTCCTCGCCGTAGCTGAGGTGCCGCTTGATGTTCTCCAGGACGACGATCGAGTCGTCGACGACCCGGCCGATGGCGATGGTCAGCGCGCCCAGCGAGAGCATGTTCAGGGACAGCCCGCGCGTCCACAGCACGATCAGGGCGAGGACGACGGAGAGCGGGATGCTGACCGCCGTCACCAGCGTCGACCGCAGCGACGCCAGGAAGACCAGGATGACCAGGACGGCGAAGAGCAGACCCAGGGCGCCCTCGACGGTCAGGCCGTTGATGGACTTCGACACCGCCGGGCCCTGGTCGCTGACGACGGTGATCTGCGAGCCGGAGCCGAGTTGCTTGCGCAGGTCGGGGAGCTTGTCCTTGACCGCGTTGGAGATGGAGACCGCGCTGCCGTCGTGGTTCATGGTGACGCTGACGGCCAGGCTCGGCCGGCCGTCGGTGCGGGTGATGGAGTCGGCGGGGGCCGGCTGCTCCTTGACCGTGGCGACGTCGCCGAGGCGCACCGGCTTGCCGCCGGGCTGCTGGCCGGTGACCATCAGGTCCTGGATCGCCGCGAGCGAGGTGAAGCCGGCGCCGACCTGGACGGTGCGGTTGGCGCCGTCCTCGTCGAAGGAGCCGGCCGGGACGCCGGCGCCGCCCGCCTGGAGCGCCTGGCCGATGGCGGCGGCGTTGAGGCCCGCCGCGGCCAGCTTCTTGTCGTCGGGGGTCACCGCGACCTGGAGGTCCCGCACGCCGTCGACCTGGACGCGGCCGACACCGCTGATGTCCTTCAGATCCGGTACGACCGTCTTGTCGAGCTGGTCGGCGAGGGTCTGCTGGTCCTTGTCCGAGGTGACGGCGAGGACCACGGTCGGGATGTCGTCCGTCGACCCGGAGACCACCTGCGGTTCGACGCCGGCCGGGAGCTGGGCGCGGTTGACGGCCTGCTGAACGTCGTTGACCAGCTGCTTGGTGTCGTTGCCGTAGTCGAACGACGCCATGATCACGGCGTTGCCCTCGCTGGCCGTGGAGGTGACGCCGGAGATGTTGTTGACGGCTTCGAGGTTGTTTTCCAGGGGTTCGACGACCTGCTTCTCGACGACGTCGGGGGACGCGCCCTGGTAGGGCACGATGACCGACACCAGCGGCAGGTCGATGTTGGGCAGCAGCTGCTGTTTGATCTGGGGTATCGCGATCGCCCCGAAGACGAGGGCGATGATGGACATCAGCCCTATCAGGGCCCGTTGCGCGAGGCTGAAGCGTGACAGCCAGGACATGGGTCAGGGTCTCTCTTCTGTGAGCGGCAGAAGGGCGGGTGACCGCCCACATCACACCACTCTGGGCCATCCGCGAGAGCCGATCCGTCAGCCGGAGGTCCATTTCCTTACCCCGGTCCTACTCCGCCCGGAGTACGCCCGGGTGGAGGTCAGTCCATCCTCGGACGTACCAGCCCTGACTCGTAGGCGATGACCACCAGCTGGGCGCGGTCCCGTGCGCCCAGCTTGGCCATGGCCCGGTTGACGTGGGTCTTCACCGTCAGCGGGCTGACCTCCAGGCGCTCGGCGATCTCGTCGTTGGAGTGGCCGCCGGCGACCTGCACCAGTACCTCGCGCTCCCGTCCGGTCAGCGCGTCCAGCCGGTCGGAGCGTGCGGGGTCGCGGCCGTCGTCGGCGGCGTCGCCCTGGGCGAGGAAGCGGGTGATGAGGCCCTTGGTG
Source organism: Streptomyces sp. NPDC001270 (assembly GCF_042896695.1). Lineage (NCBI taxonomy): Bacteria > Bacillati > Actinomycetota > Actinomycetes > Kitasatosporales > Streptomycetaceae > Streptomyces > Streptomyces sp. NPDC001270. The sequence continues at coordinate 11,649 of NZ_JBIAXM010000028.1, forward strand.
GCCACCGGGGAGAGCAGGGCGTCGCCGTGGGCCGCGATCCGTATGGCGCTGAGGAGTTCGTCGGGTTCGGAGCCCTTGCCGAGGAAGCCGGAGGCGCCCGCGCGCAGCGCCTGCACCACGTAGTCGTCGACCTCGAAGGTGGTCAGGATGACCACGCGGACGTGCGCGAGGGCGGGGTCGGCGCTGATCAGCCGGGTGGCCTGGAGGCCGTCGGTGCCGGGCATCCGGATGTCCATGAGGACGACGTCCGCCCGCTGCTGTCTGGTCAGCCGCACCGCTTCCGCGCCGTCGGACGCCTCCCCCACCACCTCCATGTCCGCCTCGGAGTCGACGAGCACGCGGAAGGCGCTGCGCAGCAGTGCCTGGTCGTCGGCGAGCAGGACACGGATCGTCATGCGGGCTCCCCCGTGGCGGCGGTGCGGTTGGTGAGGGGCAGGATCGCATGGACGCGGAAGCCGCCTCCGTACCGGGGACCGGTGGTGAGGCTGCCGCCGAGGGCGGTGGCCCGCTCCCGCATGCCGATCAGCCCGTGTCCGCCGCCGGCGGCGGGGGCGCCGTCCGGTGCCGTGCCGTCGTCGAGGACGGTGACCTCGACGAGCGGTCCCACGCGGACCACGCTGACCTCGGCCTTGGCGGCGGGGCCCGCGTGCTTCTGCACGTTGGTCAGGGCCTCCTGGATGATCCGGTAGGCGGCCAGGTCGACGGTCGCGGGCAGGGCCTCGCCCTGGCCGGCGTGGGCGACCTCCACCTGGAGGCCGGCGTTGCGGAAGGTGTCGGCGAGTTCGTCGAGGCGGCTGAGGCCGGGGGCGGGTTCGGTGGGGGCCTCGGGGTCGCCGGACTGGCGCAGCAGGCCGACGGTGGCACGCAGTTCGTTGAGCGCGGACCGGCTGGCCTCCCGTACGTGGCCGAGGGCCTCCTTCGCCTGGTCGGGGCGCTTGTCCATGACATGGGCTGCGACTCCGGCCTGGACGTTGACCAGGGCGATGTGGTGGGCGACGACGTCGTGCAGATCGCGGGCGATGCGCAGGCGTTCCTCGGCGACGCGGCGCCTGGCCTCCTCCTCGCGGGTGCGTTCGGCCCGTTCGGCGCGTTCCCGGATGGCCCGGACGACCGCGCGGCGGCTGCGGACGGCGTCGCCCGCGGTGGCGCCGATGCCGGTCCAGGCGATGATGGCCAGGTTGTCCTGGGCGTACCAGGGCAGCGGTCCGGCGAGCATGGCGGCGCCGGTCAGCACGGTCATGGTGAGCAGGCCGACCCGCCAGGTGGTGGCGCGGTCGGTGGTCGCGGCGACCGTGTAGAGGGCGATGACGGCGGTCATCGCGACGGGGGTGCGCGGGTCGCCGGTGACGCTCTCGACGAGCGCCATGGCGCCGGTGACGCCGAGGACGGTCCGCGGGGCGCTGCGGCGGAAGACGAGGGCCGCGGCACCGACGGTCATCAGGACCAGGCTGAGCACGTCCGGGGTGCGCACGGCCCAGGTGACGCCGTGCTTCGCGGGGCCGGCGAAGGACCCGGCCACCATGCACACCAGCGCGCCCACCGCGATGGCCGTGTCCAGCGCGAAGGGGTGCGCGGTGAGCCGGTGGCGGGCGCGCTGGAGAGTGCTCACGTCGGGAACGGTACGGGGCCGCGGGTGCCTGACGGACCGGGGCCGCTGGTGCGCGACGGTACGGGGCCGCGGTGGACGGGGCGGCACCTGGCCGGTGTCATCCCGGGATCAGGCCGTCGTTGCGCAGCAGCTCCCGTACCTCCTCCAGGGTCGCGTCGGGGGACGGCAGGATGAGGTCGGACGGATCCAGGGAGTCGTCGGGCAGTGGTTCGCCCAGTTCGTGCACCTTGGCGAGGAGGTCCTGGAGGGTGCGGCGGAAGCCGGGGCCGTCGCCGTTCTCCACCTCGGCCAGGAGTTCGTCGTCCAGCTTGTTCAGCTCGGTGAGGTGGCTCTCGGCCAGCCTCACCTGTCCCTCCCCCATGATCCGTACGATCATGTCCGCCATCTCGTCCTCCAGCCCGTCGGCTCGTGCGTCCCTACTGCTTGTCGAAGCGCGGGGTGTCCTGCGGCTGCTGCTGGGACTGCGGCTGGGCGGTGCCGCCCTCGATCGCCTGCTGCGGCGAGCCGGAGGCCAGTTCCGCCTTCATCCGCTGGAGTTCCAGCTCCACATCCGTACCACCGGAGAGGCGGTCCAGCTCGGCCTGGATGTCGTCCTTGGCCATGCCGGAGGGGTCGTCGAGGGCGCCGGAGGCGAGCAGTTCGTCGATGGCGCCGGCCCGCGCCTGGAGCTGGGCGGTCTTGTCCTCGGCGCGCTGGATGGCCAGGCCGACGTCGCCCATCTCCTCGGAGATGCCGGAGAACGCCTCGCCGATCCGGGTCTGGGCCTGGGCCGCGGTGTACGTCGCCTTGATGGTCTCCTTCTTCGTACGGAAGGCGTCCACCTTGGCCTGGAGGCGCTGGGCCGCCAGGGTGAGCTTCTCCTCCTCGCCCTGGAGCGTGGCGTGCTGCGTCTCCAGGTCCGTCACCTGCTGCTGGAGGGCGGCGCGGCGGGAGAGCGCCTCGCGGGCCAGGTCCTCACGGCCGAGCGCGAGCGCCTTGCGGCCCTGGTCCTCCAGCTTGGAGGACTGCTGCTGCAACTGGTTCAGCTGGAGTTCCAGGCGCTTGCGGGACGTCGCCACGTCGGCGACGCCGCGGCGGACCTTCTGGAGCAGCTCCAGTTGCTTCTGGTACGAGTAATCGAGGGTCTCGCGCGGGTCCTCGGCCCGGTCAAGGGCCTTGTTCGCCTTCGCGCGGAAGATCATCCCCATACGCTTCATGACACCGCTCATGGGCTTCGCGCGCCCCCTTCTGACGGACTCCAGCTCACAGATCTGCGACAGAACCCACAGTACGGGCCCTGCCTCCATTACCGCACTGTTCGGGGACCGATGCGCTCATCCCCAAGGACGACTGCCTACGGTCCCGCTCCGGCGTAGGGAGTAGGTGGTCCCCGGGGTGACCGCCGGATGAACCGTCTGCAACGTCCCCTCTGTCCCTCTACAGACGACTGATGCGGCCGGATCGTTCCCTGCCGGGGCGTCGTCCATACCCGCCCGCCGACCACCGTCGGCCCGGGATTTCGGGGGACCTCCGGCCCCACGCGGCTTGTTTACCCTTTACCCTTGGCTTTTGTGTTCCGTAGCCGTGCCAAGGAAGAGAAGGCCCCGTCCGCAGTGACAGCGGCGGTGACCGACTCCAAGCAGCCCCGTGATCCGCAGGCCCCCAAGGGCCGCCCCACCCCGAAGCGCAGTGAGGCCCAGTCTCAGCGCCGCAGCGTGGCCAATACGCCGACGACGCGCAAGGAGGCCGCCAAGCGGCAGCGCGACGAGCGGCGTGTCCAGCTGGAGCGCCAGCGTCAGGCGCTGGCCAGCGGCGACGAGCGGTATCTGCCCGCGCGGGACAAGGGCCCGGTCCGCAAGTTCGCCCGGCAGTGGGTCGACTCGCGCTTCAACGTCGCGGAGTTCTTCCTCCCGCTGGCCGTGGTCATCCTGGTGCTGAGCGTGGTGCGGGTGCCCATGCTCCAGAGCATCGCGCTGCTGCTGTGGCTGGTCGTGATCGTGCTGATCGTGCTCGACGCGGCCTTCAGCGGCTTCCGGCTGAGGAAGCGGCTCGGCGAGCGCTTCCCCGACCAGAACCGCCGGGGCGCGGTCGCCTACGCCCTGATGCGGTCCCTGCAGATGCGTCGGATGCGGCTGCCGAAGCCGCAGGTCAAGCGTGGAGAACGGCCCTGAGCGCAGCCTCTTTCTCCGACGGCGCGGCCGCGACCTGGCTGAGCGGGCTCGGCGGTCTGCGCAACGTCGTGCGGCAGGAGCTGGTGGCGCGGCAGCTCGACGAGCAGATGGCCGGGCGGTTCCCGGTCGGGCAGCGGCTGCGGGTGCTCGACGTCGGGATGGGCCAGGGCACCCAGGCGCTGCGGCTGGCCCGGGTCGGCCATCAGGTGACCGGCGTGGAGCAGGACGCGCGGATGATCGCGGCGGCCCGTCAGGCGCTGATGGCGGAGCCCGAGGGGATCCGTGAGCGGGTCCGGATCGTCCAGGGGGACGGCCAGGACACCGGGGTGCATTTCCTGCCGGGCAGTTTCGACGTGGTGCTGTGCCACGGGGTGCTGATGTACGTGGCGGACCCGGATCCGCTGGTGGCCGGTCTCGCCCGGGTGCTCGCCCCCGGCGGGCTGCTGTCGCTGCTGGTGCGCAACGGCGACGCGCTCGCGATGCGGCCGGGGCTGGCCGGGGACTGGGCGGGGGCGCTCGCCGCGTTCGACTCGACCGCGTACACCAACCGGCTGGGGCTCCAGGTGCGGGCCGACCGGCTGGAGGCGCTCACGACGACGCTGGCCGGGATCGGGGCCCCGCTGCACGCCTGGTACGGCGTGCGGGTCTTCACCGACCTGGCGGCGGACGACGCGGAGGCCCCGGCGGGGCTGGAGGCGCTGCTGGCCGCCGAGGAGCGGGCCGGCCGGACGGATCCGTACCGCGGGGTGGCGGCGCTGCTGCACCTGTGCGGTGTGCGGGGCTGACGGCCGGGGCCGGGACGCGCCCGTTCGGCGGTACTCCGCGGGCCCGGGGCTTCGCCCCGCGGTGAGACTCGGGACATGGACGTTTCCCGTACCCGTGCCCGTGCCCCGCGGGCCGTCGCCCTCCTCGCCGCACTCGGGTGCTCCGCCGTGCTCGTCACCGGATGCACCTCCGAGTCCGCCCCGGCGGGCGAACGGGAGCCTGCCACGCCGGCCGCGGTCCCGCTGAGCAGCAACGACCTTCAGAACGCCTACCAGCGGGTGATCAAGGACGTGCTGCCGTCGGTGGTGCAGATCCGGGGCACCCGCGATCTGGGGTCGGGGGTGGTGTACGACGACAACGGACACATCGTCACCAACGCCCACGTGGTCGGCGACGAGAAGATCTTCCGGGTGACCACCGCGAACAGCGAGACACCGCTGACCGCGCGGCTCGTGTACTCCTACCCCGAGCAGGATCTCGCGGTGGTCAAGCTGGACCGGATCCCGGAGGGGCTGAAGGGGGCCCGGTTCGGGAACTCCGAGAAGGTGGAGGTCGGGCAGATCGTGCTCGCCATGGGTTCGCCGCTCGGGCTGTCGTCCAGCGTGACGCAGGGCATCGTGTCGGCGACCGGGCGGACGGTCAGCGAGGGCAGTTCGGGCGGCGGCACGGGGGCCACCATCGCGAACATGGTGCAGACGTCGGCGGCGATCAACCCGGGCAACAGCGGGGGCGCCCTGGTCAACCTCGACGGAGAGGTCATCGGCATTCCGACGCTCGCCGCGGCCGATCCCGAACTCGGGGGCAGCGCGGCGCCCGGCATCGGCTTCGCCATCCCGGCGTCGATGGTGAAGACGGTCGCCGACCAGATCATCAAGCAGGGCCGGGTCACCGACTCGGGGCGGGCCGCGCTCGGCATCACCGCGCGGGACGTGGTCGACGACTCCTTCCGGCCCGCCGGGGTCGCCGTGGTCGCGGTGCAGCCCGGGGGCGCCGCGGAGAAGGCCGGTATCCGGCCCGGGGACGTCATCACCAGGGTCGGCGACATCGACATCACCACGATCACCTCGCTCTCCGAGGCACTGGCGAGGGACCGTCCGGGCGGGCGGACGACGGTCACGTACACCCGCGACGGCACCGAACAGACGGTGACCGTCACCCTGGGCGCGCAATAACCCGCGCAACCCGAAGGGGGCGCGGGAAACTACGCGGCCAGCCCCGGAAAGGGGCGCGGGGAACTGCGCGCCCAGCCCCCACCCACCCGCAGCCGAGACACAACCACCCCAAACACGCCCCTCTCACCACCACCGGCCAGGGCCAACACCCCCGAAGGGGCGCGGGGAACTGCGCAACCAGCCCCCGCCCACCCGCGGCCGAAACACAACCGCAGAGCAGAACACCCCACCCGGCACCCCCAGCGGAGCGCCTATGCGTGCAGGCTCATAGGCCCATAGATCTCCGTGGCGTCCTCGAACAGCCGCACCTGGTCGGCACCGCCCGCGAGCAGGTCCTTCCAGTACTCGCCGATCCAGGACTCGGCGTCCCCCTGGGTGGTGAACTCCTCGGGCCGCACCGCCGGCTGGACCTCCGTCCCGTCGGCCTTCTCGAACTGCCACGTCCATGCCGCCATGTACGCCTCCTGGTGTCAGCACCTGCGAAACGGAGCGGACCCGGATCCGGGTTCCGGCCTCCGGCGGCAGCCTAGTGCGCCGACCGGATGCGCGAGACCTGCGGCGACAGGTCAAAATCGGTCCGTGGACGTGACTGTGCTCGGTACCGGTGCCCCGGCGGGGCTGCCCCGCCCCGACTGCCCCTGCGCGGCGTGCGCGACTGCGCTCGGCGTGGAGGCGCGGGCGGCCACCTCGGTGCTCGTGGACGGGGTGCTGCTGCTCGACCTGACGCCGGGCGTGGCATTCGCGGCCGTACGGGCCGGGCACTCGCTCGGCGGCGTACGCCAGGTGCTGCTGTCGCATCCGCACGAGGGGCCCGCGGTGGAGGTGCCGGCCGGGCTGCCGCAGCCCGTGCGGGTACCGGACGGACGGGAGTTGACGCTGCTGACCGGGCAGCGGGTGCGGGCGCTCGCGATGGACGCGGGCGGCACCGGGTACGCGGTGACCGGGCCGGGCGGGCAGCGGCTGCTGTATCTGCCGCCGGGCGGTGCCCCGGCGGGGCTCGCGGCGGGCGCGGAGCCCGTCGTGCCGTACGCCCTGGTGCTCACGGACGTGGTGGGGCGGCCGGACGCGCTGGCCCGGCTGCGTGCGGTGGGGGCGGTCGGTCCGGGGACGGACGTGGTCGCCGTGCATCTGGACCACGACGTGCCGCCGGGCGGCGAGGTGCGGCGCCGGCTGGCCGCGGCGGGCGCCCGGGTGGTGCCGGACGGTACGACGCTGACGCTGGGCGCGTACGCGAAGGTGCCGGAGGTGCCGCGCCGGACGCTGGTGCTGGGCGGCGCGCGCTCCGGGAAGTCGGTGGAGGCCGAGCGGCGCCTCGCGTCCTTCCCCGAGGTGCTGTACGTGGCCACGGGCGGCTCCCGGAGCGGGGACACCGAGTGGGCCGCCCGGGTGGCGGCGCACCGGGAGCGCCGCCCCGGGTCCTGGCTCACGGCGGAGACCTGCGACCTCGTGCCGCTGCTCGCCAAGGACGGCCCGCCGCTGCTGATCGACTGCCTGTCGCTGTGGCTGACGGACGCGATGGACGCCGTCGGGGCGTGGGACGACGCGGAGTGGGCGTCCGGCGGGGAGCGGGCGCTGCGGGAGCGGGTACGGGAGTTGACGTGTGCGCTGCGCGCGGCCCGGCGGACGGTGGTGGCGGTGTCCAACGAGGTCGGCTCGGGGATCGTCCCCGCGACCGCCTCCGGGCGGCGCTACCGGGACGAACTCGGCCGGCTGAACGCGGCGTTCGCGAACGAGTGCGAGCACGTGGTGCTGGTGGTCGCCGGGCAGGCGCTGGTGCTGCGGGGGTGACCCGTGCCCGGCGCGCGTGCGGGCGCCTCCCCGGTGCCCGGCGGGCGCCCGGAGGTCCGGGGAGGCGGGGCCGCCCGTGCCGCCGGGCACCCGTCGGGCGCGGTGCCTCGGCGGCGGTCACCGCGGGCCCTTGCGGGCGATGATCCGGTAGGCGTTGGCGAACCGGGTGCGGCGCAGCAGCGGGGCCAGGGCGCGGTCCAGGGCCGCCGCCGCGGCCACCGGCGGCACGGTCGCCCGGCGCGGGCCCGCGGGCAGGGTGTGGGCCAGCGCGAGGAGCAGGGCGGCCGACAGGTCGTAGGGGATGTGCGGGGCGCGGCGGTCCGTGGCGACGATCGTGCAGCCCAGGTCCGCGAGTTCCGCGCGCAGGTTGTCCAGCGGCGGCAGGTGCGGGTGGCGGGGCTGGCCGTGCGGGAGCCACCACTTGCCGAGCAGGGCGGCGAACGCGCTGGCCGGGTCGGGGACTTCGACGAGGAGATGGCCGCCGGGGCGCAGGACGGCGAGGGCGGCGCGGAGTTCCTCGCGCGGGTCGGGCGCGTACTGGAGGTGGTGGAACATGCTGACCACGTCGTAGCGGGCGCGCAGCCGGGCGGTGAGGGGCGGATCGGTGAGCCGGCCGACGTACGCCTCCTCGATCCGGCCCACCGTGCGGGCCCGCACCACCCGCGAGGTGGCGTCGAGGCCGTCGAAGGACGTGTACGGGAACACCTCGCGCGCCGCCTCCGGGAAGCGGGCGTGGCCCGTGCCCACGTCCAGCCAGCTCTCCGGTTCGGCGAACCCGGGGGAACGGAGCAGCGCCCGGGCCGCGGCGCGGTGGCGGCGGGCGGTGCCGAGGCGGTCCACGAGCGGCTGTACGCGCGTGTCGTGGAACTCGCGGTGGTGGAAGGCCAGGCCCTCCGGGGTGAGGCGCGGGTTCTGGAAGATGTGGGCGCAGTCCCGGCACTCCTCGATCACGAAGGTGCCCGGGGCGCGGTAGCGCAGGTCGGGCGTGCGCAGCCGGACCCGCAGCCGCGGCGAACCGCACCAGGGGCAGTCCGGGCGGCGCGGCTCGTGGAAGGGGGCGGTGACCCGGCGGGCGGTGGCCCTGGGGGCGGGGAGCGCGGGCGCCTGCGCCGACGGCACGGGCGGCTGCGACGACTGCTCGGGCGACTGCCGCGACTGCTCGGGCGGCTGTCGCGGCGGCATGGCCGGCTCCGCCGCCATGGGTGGCTCGGGCTGGATGGACGGCTCCGGCGGCATGGGTGCCTCCCTGTACGACAATCCGCTGCAAAACGGAACGTATGGGATAGCGATCTTGGGTGCAAAGACGCCGTGCGGATGCCATGACGACGTGGCGCGCGACCGGCACGGAACCGTTCGTTCGCTGCCGGTACTGTTCGGCGAATGAGCTCGCTGAATCTCGACGACTTCACCGATCTGATCGAGCGCCCGGACGGCGGTGTGCGCCGTGACGCAGAGACGCGCCGGGAACGTCTGATCGTGCCGCCCGGGTCCCTGGGCCGCCTGGACGACCTGGGCGAGTGGCTGTCCGCCGCACAGGGCGCCGTACCGGTACGGCCGGTCGGACGGCCGCGGGTCGTGCTGTTCGCAGGCGACCACGGAATCGCTTCCCTCGACGTGTCCGCGCGCCCCGCGGGCAGCGCGGCTCAGCTGGTGCGGGCGGTCCTGGAGGGCGGCAGTCCGGTGTCGGTGCTCGCGCGGCGGCTCGGGGTGCCGGTGCGGGTGGTGGACCTGGCACTGGACTGCCCGCCGGACGCCTTCCCCGAGGACGTCGTACGGCACCGGGTGCGGCGCGGCAGCGGCCGGATCGACATCGAGGACGCGCTGACCCCCGAGGAGGCCGAGGCCGCCTTCCGGGCGGGCATGGCGGTGGCCGACGAGGAGGCCGACTCCGGTACGGACGTGGTGGTGCTCGGCGACGTCAGCGTGGGCGGGACCACCGCGGCGGCCGTGCTGGTCGCCGCGCTGTGCGGGACCGACGCCTCCGTGGTGACCGGGCGCGGCGGCCTCGCGATCGACGACCTCACCTGGATGCGCAAGTGCGCAGCGGTCCGGGACGCGCTGCGCCGGGCACGGCCGGTGCTCGGGGACCAGTTGCAGCTGCTGGCGACGGTGGGCGGTGCCGATCTCGCGGCGATGACCGGGTTCCTGTTGCAGTGCGCGGTGCGGAAGCTGCCGGTGATCCTGGACGGGGTGGTGGCGGCCGCGTGCGCGCTGGTCGGGCAGCGGATCGCCTTCCGCGCGCCGGACTGGTGGCTGGCCGGGCACGACAGCGGGGAGCCGGGGCAGGCGAAGGCGCTGGACCGGATGGCGCTGGAGCCGCTGCTGGACCAAGGGGTCAGGGTCGGCGAGGGCACCGGCGCGCTGCTGGCGCTGCCCCTGGTGCAGGCGGCGGCCGCGCTCGCCGCGGAACTCCCGGAGCAGCCGGCACAGGAGCCCGGCGAAGCGGCCGAGGAGCCGGGCGACTCGGTGCCGGAAGCCGGGGAACCGGCACCGGAAGCCGGCCGGGCGGCCGGGGAACCGGCACCGGAGACCGTACGGGCGGCCGGGGAGTCGGCGCAGGAGGCCGGGCCGGCCGGGGAGTCGGCGCAGCAGGAGTAGCGGCTTTCCGCGGCCGGGTATGAGCGGTTCACCGACACATCACCCATATCATCCTTCATCATGGGAGATGCCCGAAATGCCGCGAAGCAGGATGCCGCTCCGGCGTCGTCAGGTGACGGGGCGCGGCCGGACGGCACGGCCTCGGCGCGCGCCGCCGCCTGCGCCGTCTGGTACCTGCGGGCCGTCGCCTTCGTCAACTTCCTCAGCGCCGTGTGGGTCTCCCTCGGGCAGGACGTGCGCCGCCACAACCAGGAGAACCTCTTCACGCCGTACCTGCTGACGGCCGGCTTCGCCTCGGGCCTGTTCACCGCCTTCCTGGCGATCACCATGCGGCGCCGCAAACGGGCCGCCTGGATCCTGAACCTGGTGCTCAGCGGCGCCTTCCTCGCGCTGTTCGCGTTCGCCATGGCCTTCCCGGAGATCCGGCAGTACGCGCAGAACTGGGTCTCCCTCGTGCTGACCGCCGCCTTCGTCGCCGCGCTGCTCGTCGGGCGCCGCGAGTTCTACGCCAAGGGCGACCGGTCCAACCCCAGGCTCGCCGCCACCGTCGCGGTCGGCGGCGGGCTCGCCGCCTCGCTGCTGGCCGCGCTGCTGGTGTCAGTCACCAACCGGGCGCCGGACGCGGGACGCTCGACGTTCCCGGAACGCTGGCACTACGGCACGCTGCGGCTCGTCTCGGTCGCCGCCGGCGAGACGTACTTCCCCGGGATCTCGACGCCCAACTGGGTCAACGTCGTCATCAACGTACTGAGCACGGTCCTCGTCCTCGGCGTGTTCTATGCCGCCTTCCGTTCCCGGCGTGCCGTCGACCCGCTCACCGGGGACGACGAGAAGCGGCTGCGGGTGCTGCTCGACGGATACGGCGAGCGGGACTCGCTCGGCTACTTCGCGCTGCGCCGGGAGAAGAGCGTGGTGTGGTCGCCGACCCGGAAGGCGGCGGTGGCCTACCGGGTCGTGGGCGGGGTGTCGCTGGCCTCCGGGGATCCGCTGGGCGACCCCGAGGCGTGGCCCGGGGCGATCGCGCCGTGGCTGGCCCAGGCGCGGGCGCACGGCTGGATCCCGGCCGTGATGGGGGCGAGCGAGGAGGCGGGGACCGTGTACGCGCGGCACGGTCTGGACGCGCTGGAACTCGGGGACGAGGCGATCGTGGAGGTGGCCGAGTTCACGCTGGAGGGCCGGGCGATGCGCACCGTGCGCCAGGCCCACAACCGGGTCGGACGGGCCGGGTACACGGTGCGCGTCCGGCGGCACGAGGAGATCCCGGCGGACGAGATGGCGTATCTGGTCCAGCGGGCCGACGACTGGCGGGACGGGGCCACCGAGCGCGGGTTCAGCATGGCGCTCGGGCGGCTCGGGGAGCGCGGGGACGGGCGCTGCGTGATGCTCGAATGCGCCGCCGCTGACGGCGAGTTGAAGGCGCTCCTCTCCTTCGTGCCCTGGGGGCCGCACGGGCTTTCACTCGACCTCATGCGGCGGGACCGGAACTCCGACAACGGGCTGGTGGAGTTCATGGTCATCGAACTGCTGCGCCGGGCCGGGGAGATCGGGATCACCCAGGTCTCGCTCAACTTCGCGATGTTCCGGTCCGTCTTCGAACGCGGCTCCCGCCTCGGCGCGGGCCCGGTGCTGCGGCTGTGGCGCTCCCTGCTCAGTTTCTTCTCACGCTGGTGGCAGATCGAGTCCCTGTACCGCGCCAACGCCAAGTACCGGCCCATCTGGGAACCGCGGTTCCTGCTGTTCGAGAAGACCGCGGACCTGCCGCGGATCGGTCTGGCGTCGGCGCGCGCGGAGGGCTTCCTGGAGGCGCCCGGACTGCCCAGGTGGCTGCACCGCAGACACCTGGAGACCCACGGATGAGGCCCGCCGGATGACCAGGGCCGCCCGCTGGGCCCGCACCGAGTGGGGTCCGCTGTACGTCACCGTGCGCGAGCCGCTGCTCGCGCCGGGCCGGCCCGGCGCGGTCCTCCGCACGCGGGCGAGGGCGTGGGGAAGCGCGGCCCCGATGACGCTCACGGCGGTGTGCCTGACGGCGCTGCTCCAGGCGGCGCAGAACCAGCCGTGGGGCTACCGGCTGGTGCAGGAGGTGGGCGCCGTGCGGGCCGCGGACCCACTGGGCCCGGCCCTGCTGCGCACCCCGCTGTCGCTGTTCGTACCGGCGCTGGACCTGCCGGTGTGGGGCGCGCTCGCGCAGCTCCTGTTCGTGTTCGGCATCGCGGAGATCTGTCTCGGCTGGCGGCGGACGCTGACCGTCGCGTACGTCGCCACGCTCGCCGGGACGCTGTACGCGCGCGTGGGCATCGCGCTGGGCCCGGACTCCTGGCTCGGCCTGCCGGCCTCGGACGCACAGGTCGTGGACACCGGCCCGTCGGCGGCCGTGGTGGGTCTGGCCCTGTATCTGTGCCTGCGCTACCGCGCCCGCGCGACGGCGGCCGCGGTGGTTCTGGCGATGGTGACGGAGGTGCTGGTGAAGGACAACCTGGCAGGCAAGGAACACATCGCGGCCCTCGCAGGCGTGGCAGCCCTGTGCGGAGCCCTCTCCAAGAGAGCACGGGACATCGTGCGCCCAACCCCCACCCCCGACACAGAACCCCCCGGCCCGCGGCCCGCCAACACCCCCGAAGGGGCGCGGGGAACTGCGCAACCAGCCCCCGCCCACCCGCACCCGAACGACGACCCCCCACCCCCCACCACATCCGCACCCCACCCCCGCAGCGGCCGGCGCACCGGCCCGCCCGGATACCCTGCGCCGGTGCCCCCACCGCCCCTCACTCCGCCCACCCCACCCGCCTCACCCCCGGAGGGCCTCCGCTTCGCGTTCGGCACCCTCACCGCGCTCCCCGTCACGGTGACCCGCTGGGACCGCGGCGCCGCCCGCCTCGGCATGCTGGCCGCCCCACTGGTCGGGCTGGTCGTGGGCGCCTGTGCGGCCGCCACCGGGCTGCTGCTGCTCCTGTTGGGCGCGGCCGCGCCGCTCGCGGCCGTCGCCACCGTCGCCGTACCGGCCGTCCTGACCCGCGGTCTGCATCTGGACGGACTCGCCGACACCGCGGACGGGCTCGGCAGCGGAAAGCCCGCCGAGGAGGCGCTGCGGATCATGAAGCGGTCCGACATCGGCCCGTTCGGCGTGATCACGCTGATGCTGGTGCTGCTGGCTCAGGTGGCGGTCCTGACGCAGGCGTACGCCGACTCGTGGGCCCGGGGCGCGCTCGCCGCCGTGGTCGCGGCGACCGCCGCCCGGCTGGCGCTGACCACCGCCGCCCGCACCGGGGTGCCGGCCGCCCGGCCGGAGGGGCTGGGCGCGGCGGTGGCCCAAGTGGTGCCGACCGGCCGTGCCCTGACGGTCGGGGTCGCGGTATTGGCGGCGGCCGGGGCCGGGGGCGCCCGGTTCGGGACGTACGGCGCCGTCCAGGCCGCCCTCGCGGTCGCCGTCTCGGCCGCCGTCGCCGAACTCCTGCTGCGCCACTGCGTGCGCCGGTTCGGCGGGGTCACCGGAGACGTGTTCGGCGCGCTCGCGGAGACGGCGGCGACGGCGGCCCTCGTGGTCCTGGCGCTGGGCGGCTAGCGCCGGGACCGCCACGGCCGTGCCCCACCGCCTCACGAACACGACGTCTCCCGGCGGAATTCGGCGTTCCGGGAGAAAACCCACCACCCCCTCGCGAAGGACACGGACGGCATCGGTGAGAATTCAGCGAAGAGACGGGCGGATCGTCCGTCCGGAACCGGCGAGTGTGTCTCAGGTCACCGCAGTGGAGGGGGATATGTGGCCATGACGTCACTCGCGGGTGAACGCCCGGGGTAATGAGCAAGCGCACACACACGCGTAGGCTCGTCCCGGGTGCTCGCCGACAGGGCGAAGGCCCCGGTCACGACGCGCCCTGAGGCCAGAGCCAGGGTCGGTCCCCGGGCCCGGTCGACCCACCCATTCGGCCACAGCAACTTCACATCGGAAGCGAGATTTCACCACCGTGACTGCTCTCACTCTCAGCACCGCCGCGGCGCCCGGCCTACGGGCCGACGCGATCGTCGTCGGTGTCGCAAAGGGCGCCAAGAGCCCCGTCGTCGCGCCGGGCGCCGAGGCCGTGGACAAGGCGTACGACGGCAAGCTCGCCGGCGTCCTGGAGACCCTCGGTGCCACCGGCGCCGAGGGCGAGCTGACGAAGCTGCCGGCCCCGGCCGGCTTCAAGGCGCCGCTCGTGGTGGCGGTGGGCCTCGGCGAGGAGCCCGCGAAGGACGCCGCCCACGGCACCGAGGCGCTGCGCAAGGCCGCCGGTGTCGCCGCACGCGCGCTGGGCGGCGCCAAGAAGGCCGCCTTCGCGCTGCCGGTCGCCGACGCCGCCGCCGTCTCCGCGATCGCCGAGGGCGTGCTGCTGGGCGCGTACTCGTTCGACACGTACAAGGAGAACGGCAACGGCAAGGGCGCGAAGGCCGGCAACGGCAAGGCCCCGCTCGCCGAGGCCGCACTGCTCGGTGCCAAGCCCCGCGACAAGGAGCACAAGGCGGCCCTCACGCGTGCCACCGCCGTCTCCGAGGAGCTGAACCGCGCCCGCGACCTGATCAACACCCCGCCGAACGACCTCACTCCGGAGTCGTTCGCCGCCATCGCCCAGGCCGCGGCCAAGGAGCACGGCATCAAGGTGCAGGTGCTCGACGAGAAGGCGCTGGTCAAGGGCGGCTACGGCGGTCTGCTCGGCGTCGGCGCCGGCTCGGCGGCCGGACCGCGTCTGGTGAAGCTGTCGTACACGCACGCCAAGGCGAAGAAGCACCTCGCCTTCGTCGGCAAGGGCATCACCTACGACTCGGGCGGCATCTCGCTCAAGCCGGCCGGTCACAACGAGACGATGAAGTGCGACATGAGCGGCGCCGCCGCGGTGTTCGCCGCGGTCGTCGCCGCCGCCCGGCTCGGCCTGGAGGTCAACGTCACCGGCTGGCTGGCGCTCGCCGAGAACATGCCGTCGGGCACGGCGACCCGCCCCGGCGACGTGCTGCGCATGTACAGCGGCAAGACCGTCGAGGTGCTCAACACGGACGCCGAGGGCCGGCTGGTCCTCGCCGACGCGCTGTGGGCCGCCTCACAGGAGAAGCCGGACGCGATCGTGGACGTCGCGACCCTGACCGGCGCCATGGTGCTGGCACTGGGCAGCCGCACCTTCGGGATCATGGCGAACGACGACGCGTTCCGCGGCACCATCCACCAGCTCGCGGAGGAGGTCGGCGAGCCGGCGTGGCCCATGCCGCTGCCGGACCACCTGCGCAAGGGGATGGACTCGCCCACGGCCGACATCGCCAACATGGGCGAGCGGATGGGCGGCGGGCTGGTCGCCGGCCTGTTCCTGAAGGAGTTCATCGGCGACGGCATCACCTGGGCGCACCTCGACATCGCCGGTCCGGCGTTCAACGAGGGCGGCCCGTTCGGGTACACGCCGAAGGGCGGCACGGGCACCGCGGTACGCACGCTGGTGCGGCTGGCCGAGCAGACCGCGGACGGCGCCGAGGGCTGAGCCCGCCCGTCGGCCCGGCAGCTCAGGGGCCCGGGGCGACCGCGGACCGGGTACGTCCGGTCACGCGGTGGCCCCGGGCCCCTGAGCGTCGCCGTGCGCGCCGGCCGGGACGTGGGGTGTCTCACACCCGGGCCCCGCGTCCCGTACACCCTCGGCAGGTGCGAAGATGGAGCCCGGCAGGACAGGGCCCCACCCAGGGCCGAAGAACGAGCGGCCGGACACCAGCCGACCGACCGGTCAACCCCCCGTTTGGTACCAGGGGCCCGGCGTACGGCGCACATGCATGGAGGACGTGACGTGGCGAACGACGCCAGCACCGTTTTCGACCTAGTGATCCTCGGCGGTGGCAGCGGCGGTTACGCCGCGGCGCTGCGCGGGGCTCAGCTGGGACTGGACGTCGCCCTGATCGAGAAGGACAAGGTCGGCGGTACCTGCCTGCACCGGGGCTGCATCCCCACCAAGGCCCTGCTGCACGCGGGCGAGATCGCCGACCAGGCCCGCGAGAGCGAGCAGTTCGGCGTCAAGGCCACTTTCGAGGGCATCGACGTACCGGCCGTCCACAAGTACAAGGACGGTGTGATCTCCGGGCTCTACAAGGGCCTCCAGGGCCTGATCGCCTCGCGCAAGGTGACCTACATCGAGGGCGAGGGCCGTCTGTCCTCCCCGACCTCCGTCGACGTGAACGGTCAGCGGATCCAGGGCCGCCACGTCCTCCTGGCGACCGGCTCCGTGCCGAAGTCCCTGCCCGGCCTGGTGATCGACGGCGACCGGATCATCTCCTCCGACCACGCCCTCGTCCTGGACCGCGTCCCGCAGTCCGCGATCATCCTGGGCGGCGGTGTCATCGGCGTCGAGTTCGCCTCCGCGTGGAAGTCCTTCGGCTCGGACGTCACGGTCATCGAGGGCCTCAAGCACCTCGTCCCGGTCGAGGACGAGAACTCCTCCAAGCTTCTTGAGCGCGCCTTCCGCAAGCGCGGCATCAAGTTCAACCTGGGCACCTTCTTCCAGAAGGCCGAGTACACCCAGAGCGGCGTCAAGGTCACCCTCGCCGACGGCAAGGAGTTCGAGGCCGAGGTGCTGCTCGTCGCCGTCGGCCGCGGCCCGGTCTCCCAGGGCCTCGGCTACGAGGAGCAGGGTGTCGCGATGGACCGCGGCTACGTCCTGGTCGACGAGTACATGCGGACCAACGTCCCCACCATCTCCGCCGTCGGCGACCTGGTCCCGACCCTCCAGCTCGCCCACGTCGGCTTCGCCGAGGGCATCCTGGTGGCGGAGCGCCTGGCCGGTCTCAAGACGGTCCCGATCGACTACGACGGTGTGCCGCGGGTGACGTACTGCCACCCGGAGGTCGCCTCCGTCGGCATCAGCGAGGCCAAGGCCAAGGAGATCTACGGCGCGGACAAGGTCGTCGCGCTGAAGTACAACCTGGCGGGCAACGGCAAGAGCAAGATCCTGAACACCGCGGGCGAGATCAAGCTCGTCCAGGTCAAGGACGGCGCCGTGGTCGGCGTCCACATGGTCGGCGACCGCATGGGCGAGCAGGTCGGCGAGGCCCAGCTGATCTACAACTGGGAGGCGCTGCCCGCCGAGGTGGCCCAGCTCATCCACGCCCACCCGACGCAGAACGAGGCGCTCGGCGAGGCGCACCTGGCCCTGGCCGGCAAGCCCCTCCACTCCCACGACTGAGCCTTCGGTCGACAAGCGCGACGACACAGACTTCCGCAATCCGTTAGGAGCACCCGAAACCATGGCGGTTTCCGTAACCCTTCCGGCGCTCGGTGAGAGCGTCACCGAGGGCACTGTCACCCGCTGGCTGAAGGCCGAAGGCGAACGCGTCGAGGCCGACGAGCCGCTGCTCGAAGTCTCGACCGACAAGGTCGACACCGAGATCCCCTCGCCCGCCGCCGGCGTGCTGGCCTCCATCAAGGTCGCCGAGGACGAGACC
Organism: Streptomyces sp. NPDC001270; assembly: GCF_042896695.1. Taxonomy (NCBI): domain Bacteria; kingdom Bacillati; phylum Actinomycetota; class Actinomycetes; order Kitasatosporales; family Streptomycetaceae; genus Streptomyces; species Streptomyces sp. NPDC001270. Next base: position 29,174 of record NZ_JBIAXM010000028.1, read on the forward strand.
GTCGAGGTCGGCGCCGAGCTGGCCGTGATCGACGACGGCACCGGTGCCCCGGCCGCCGCCCCGGCCCCCGCCGCCGCCGCGGCGCCCGCACCGGCTCCGGCCGCCCCCGTGGCCGCACCGGTGGCCGCTCCGGCTCCGGCTCCGGCCGCCCCCGCGCCCGCCGCCGCTCCGGCCGGCGGCGCCCAGGGCACGGACGTGGTCCTGCCCGCGCTCGGTGAGTCCGTCACCGAGGGCACCGTCACCCGCTGGCTGAAGTCGGTCGGCGACAGCGTCGAGGCCGACGAGCCGCTGCTCGAAGTCTCGACCGACAAGGTCGACACCGAGATCCCCTCGCCCGTCGCGGGCGTGCTGCTGGAGATCGTGGTCGGCGAGGACGAGACCGCCGAGGTCGGCGCCAAGCTCGCCGTCGTCGGCGCCCCGGGTGCCGCCCCGGCCGCCGCTCCGGCACCGGCCGCTCCGGCTCCCGCCCCCGCTGCCCCGGCCCCGGCACCGGCCCCCGCCGCTCCGGCACCGGCACCGGCCGCCCCCGTGGCCGCCCCGGCGCCGGTCCAGCCCGCCGCACCGGCGCCCGCACCGGCTCCGGCTCCGGTTGCCCCCGCGCCGGCCGCCCCGGCCCCCGTCGCGACGGCCGGTGACGACGGCGCCTACGTGACCCCGCTGGTGCGCAAGCTCGCCGCCGAGAACGGCGTAGACCTGGCCATCGTCAAGGGCACCGGCGTCGGCGGCCGTATCCGCAAGCAGGACGTCATCGCCGCCGCCGAGGCCGCGAAGGCGGCCGCCGCCGCTGCCCCGGCTCCGGCTCCGGCCCCGACGGCCGCCCCGGCGGCCCGGAAGGCCGCGCCGACGCTGGAGGTCTCCCCGCTCCGCGGCCAGACCGTCAAGATGCCCCGCATCCGCAAGGTCATCGGCGACAACATGGTCAAGGCGCTGCACGAGCAGGCCCAGCTGTCGTCGGTCGTCGAGGTCGACGTCACCCGCCTGATGCGGCTGCGCGGCCAGGCGAAGGACTCCTTCGCGGCCCGCGAGGGCGTCAAGCTCTCCCCGATGCCGTTCTTCGTCAAGGCCGCCGCGCAGGCCCTGAAGGCCCACCCGGTCATCAACGCCAAGATCAACGAGGCCGAGGGGACCATCACCTACTTCGACACCGAGAACGTCGGTATCGCGGTGGACTCCGAGAAGGGCCTGATGACCCCGGTCATCAAGAGCGCCGGCGACCTCAACATCGCGGGTATCGCCAAGGCCACGGCCGACCTGGCGGGCAAGGTCCGGGCCAACAAGATCACCCCGGACGAGCTGTCCGGCGCGACCTTCACCATCAGCAACACCGGCTCCCGCGGCGCGCTGTTCGACACGATCATCGTGCCGCCGGGCCAGGTCGCGATCCTCGGTATCGGCGCCACGGTCAAGCGTCCGGCCGTCATCGAGACGGAGGAGGGCACGGTCATCGGCGTCCGCGACATGACGTACCTGACCCTCTCCTACGACCACCGCCTGGTGGACGGCGCCGACGCGGCCCGTTACCTGACCGCGGTCAAGGCGATCCTGGAGGCGGGCGAGTTCGAGGTCGAACTGGGCCTGTAACCCACCCACCCCCACGGTGCCCCCCGCCCGACCCCGGGCGGGGGGCACCGTCATATCCCCCGAGGGCACAGCCGCACAGAGGGGCGCGAGGAACTGCGCGACCAGCCCCCACAACCCGCACGCACCCCACACCCCGACCACCCCCCACAGGGGCGCGCCCAACCCCCCGCAACCCGCACACACACCCGCCCCACCCCCACCACCCCCAGGGGTGCGGGGAACTGCGCGACCAGCCACAACGCACCCGCAGCCGCACAACACCCCGTCCCGCCCCCACCTCGTCCCCACCCCGTCCCCGCGCCCCCCACACCCCCTGTAAGCCTCATCTCACCTGCACGACAGCACCCCAACCAGCCCCACCCGCGGAGCGAACCGGCCTTATTGTCTAAACGTCAGTGCCCCGGGGCCGATGGGCGGCCCCTCCCGAAGGAGTCGTCATGACCGCGCCCGTCGTCCACTCGCTGCGCGAGCAGATCCGCGAGCACATCGTGGAGGGAATCGTCAGCGGGCGCTGGAAGCCGGGCGAGCGGATCGTGGAGCGCCGGATCGCCACCGAGCTGGAGGTCAGCCAGACCCCGGTGCGGGAGGCCCTGCGGGAACTGGAGTCGCTGCGGCTCATCGAGTCGTCGCCGAACAAGGGCGTACGCGTGCGCAACCTGACGGCCGCCGACCTGGAGGAGAGCTACCCGGTGCGGGCCGGCCTGGAGGCCATCGCGGCGGAGCTGGCCGCGGAGCGGCTGGCACAGGACTGCTCGGCGCTGGAACCGCACGTCGCCGCCCTCTACGAGGCCGACCGGGACTCCGACGGCACGGCCCAGGTGCGGCACACCGTCGCCTTCCACCGCGAGCTGGTCCGCGCGGCGGGCAACTCGGTCCTGCTGCACACCTGGGAGGGCCTCGGCATCGAGGTGTTCACCGCCCTCTCGATCCGCTGGCTGGGCACGGTGCAGCAGTCCTACGCCGAGGAGCACGAGGATCTGGTGGCCGCGTTCAAAAGACGGGATCCGCGCATCGCCGAGTTGGTGAAGGCCCATGTACTGGGGTGCGCGCCGCGGGCCTAGCCCATGATCGGCCGTCGGATCCACCGCGGTGTAGGTTGATCCAGACACGTCTCCACCTGCGGGAACGTGGGGCCGCACCCGTCACCCGGTGCCATTGGCAGGGGCACCCCGTGCCGAGTTTCTCGTAATCGAGAGGTTTTGCCCCTCAACCCTTTGATCGATCATCGATCACGGGGTTAGAGTCCTGACGGACTTCCACCCGAGTCCACGCCCTGTCCTGCCAAAGACCAAGGGCACCCCGAACCCTTACCGATGAGGGAACCCCCTTCGACTGAGGAAGGCGGCGACATGACCGACCCCAACGCCATCCAGCCGAGCGCGCTCGACCAGCTCCCGGACCGCGACCCCGAGGAGACCGCCGAATGGCGGGCCTCACTCGACGCCGTCGCCCGTGAGGCCGGGCCGCACCGCGCCGCGTACCTGATGCGGCGCACGCTGGAACAAGCCGAGGCGGACGGCATCGCGCTGCCGAAGCTCCTCGAAACCGACTACATCAACTCCATCCCGACCGCCGCCGAACCGGCCGTACCCGGTGACGAGGCGATGGAGGCCCGGATCACCGCGTGGAACCGCTGGAACGCGGCCGCGATGGTGACCCGCGGCAGCAAGCACGGCGTCGGCGGCCACATCGCCACCTTCGCCTCCGCAGCCTGGCTGTACGAGACGGGCTTCAACCACTTCTTCAAGGGCAAGGAGTCCGCCGAGGCACCCGGCTCCGGCGACCAGATCTACGTCCAGGGCCACGCCTCCCCCGGCATCTACGCCCGCGCCTTCCTGGACGGCCGCCTCGACCGGACCCAGCTCGACAACTTCCGCCAGGAGGCCGGCGGCAACGGCCTGCCGTCCTACCCGCACCCGCGCCGCCTGCCCTGGCTGTGGGAGTTCCCGACGGTGTCGATGGGCCTCGGCCCGCTGTCGGCGATCTACCAGGCACGCTTCAACCGCTACCTGACCAGCCGCGGCATCAAGGACGTCGCCGCCTCGCACGTGTGGGCGTTCCTCGGCGACGGCGAGATGGACGAGCCCGAGGCGACGGCCGCCCTCGCGCTCGCCGCGCGTGAGGAGCTGGACAACCTCACGTTCGTCATCAACTGCAACCTCCAGCGCCTCGACGGGCCGGTGCGCGCCAACTTCAAGATCGTGCAGGAGCTGGAGGCCCAGTTCCGCGGCGCCGGCTGGAACGTCGTCAAATCCCTGTGGGGCTCCGCCTGGGACGAGCTGTTCGCGCTCGACACCACGGGCGCGCTGGTACGCCGGCTGCGCGAGGTGCCGGACGCCCAGGTACAGACGTACCAGACCCGGGACGCGGCCTACATCCGCCAGGACTTCTTCGGCAAGGACCCGGCCCTCGTCGAGCTGGCGAAGCTGCTGAGCGACGACAAGATCCTGGAGTGCTTCCACCTGTCGCGCGGCGGCCACGAGCCCCGCAAGGTCTACGCGGCCTACCGGGCGGCCCTGGCGCACAAGGGCGGGCCGACCGTCATCCTGGCGCAGACCGTCAAGGGCTTCACCCTCGGCGAGGGCTTCGCGTCGAAGAACGCCAACCACCAGATGAAGAAGCTGACGGTGGACGAGTTCAAGACGATGCGCGACCTGCTGGGGCTGCCGATCCCGGACAGCGACTTCAGCGACGGCCAGGTGCCCTACGGCCACCCGGGCGCCGACTCCGCGGAGGTGCGCTACCTCCAGGAGCGCCGCGCGGCCCTCGGCGGCCCCGCCCCGGCCCGCCGCGTGCACCCGCTCCCCGCGCTGCCCGCGCCCGCCGACAAGGCGTTCGCCGCGTTCGACAAGGGCTCCGGCACGCAGAACCTGGCGACCACGATGGCCTTCGTCCGTCTGGTCAAGGACCTGGTGCGGGACAAGGAGACCGGGAAGCGCTGGGTGCCGATCGTCCCGGACGAGGCGCGCACCTTCGGCATGGAGTCGCTGTTCCCGTCGCTCGGCATCTACTCGCCCAAGGGCCAGACGTACGAGCCGGTCGACCGCGACCAGCTGATGTTCTACAAGGAGGCCAAGAACGGCCAGATCCTCAACGAGGGGATCACCGAGGCCGGTTCGATGGCCGACTTCATCGCCGCTTCGACGTCGTACGCGACGCACGGCGAGGCGATGATCCCCTTCTACATCTTCTACTCGATGTTCGGCTGGCAGCGCACCGGCGACCAGATGTGGCAGCTCGGCGACCAGCTGGGCCGCGGCTTCCTGGTCGGCGCCACCGCCGGCCGCACCACGCTGACCGGTGAGGGCCTCCAGCACGCCGACGGCCACTCCCCCGTCATCGCCGCGACCAACCCGGCGGCGCTGACGTACGACCCGGCGTTCGCGTACGAGATCGCGGCGATCGTCAAGGACGGCCTGCGCCGGATGTACGGCGAGGCCGCGCCGGACGAGGACCAGAACGTCTTCTACTACCTGACCGTCTACAACGAGCCGCTGCCGCAGCCGGCCAAGCCGTCCGCAGCCGGTGTCGACGAGGGCATCGTCAAGGGCCTGTACCGCTTCAACACGGCGGAGTCGGCGGGGCTCACCCCCACGGCCAACGCCCCGCGCATCCAGCTGCTGGGTTCCGGTACGGCGATCCACTGGGCGCTGACCGCGCAGAAGCTGCTCGCCGAGGAGTGGGGCGTGGCGGCCGACGTCTGGTCGGCGACGTCCTGGACGGAGCTGCGGCGGGACGCCATGGCGGCCGACGCGGCACTGCTGCGCGGCGAGGACCGGGTGCCGTACGTCCGTCAGGCGCTCCAGGGCGCCGAGGGCCCGGTGCTCGCGGTCTCCGACTACATGCGCCAGGTGCCGGACCAGATCGCGCAGTGGGTCGAGCAGGACTACACCTCGCTGGGCGCCGACGGCTTCGGCCTGTCGGACACCCGCCCGGCCGCCCGCCGGCACTTCGGTGTCGACGCCGAGTCGATCGTCGTCGCGGCGCTGGCCCAGCTCGCCCGGCGCGGCGAGGTGAAGGCGGCGGCGGTGAAGGAGGCCCGCGAGCGCTACGGGCTGTAGGACCTCCGAGGGCGTGCGGGGCGGGCCCGGTGGCGATCCGGCCCCGCCCCGCGCACCCCGTTCGAGCGCCGCGGCCCCGCACTCCGCCCCGCCCCCATACCCCCGTGACGACCCCACCGCACCGGGGGCCGTCGCGGGGCCGCCGCCGCACCGGAGGACCGGTGGCCGCCCGTTGTCAGAGGCGAGCGGCATCATGAGGGGATGCGCGCTGCCCGGCTGATCAAGATGGTGCTTCTGCTCCAGTCCCGTCCCTCCATGACCGCCGCCGAGCTGGCGCAGGAGCTGGAGGTGTCGGAGCGGACCATCACCCGCGACGCGCAGGCCCTCTCGGAAGCGGGCGTCCCGGTGTACGCGGACCGGGGGCGGGCCGGGGGGTACCGGCTGATCGGCGGGTACCGGACCCGGTTGACAGGGCTGGCGCGCGGCGAGGCCGAGGCGCTGTTCCTGAGCGGGGTGCCGGGGGCGCTGCGGGACATGGGGCTCGCGGACACGGTCTCGGCGGCGCGGCTGAAGGTGTCCGCCGCGTTGCTGCCCACCCTGCGGGACGCCCCGCAGACCGCCGCGCAGCGGTTCCATCTGGACGCGCCGGGCTGGTTCCGGGAGCCGGAGACGCCCGCGCTGCTGCCCGCGGTCGCGGAGGCGGTCTGGGACGACCGCTGTCTCACGGCCGGCTACCGCCGCGGCGAGACCGAGGTGGAGCGCGCCCTGGAGCCGTACGGGCTGGTGCTGAAGGCCGGCGCCTGGTACCTGTGCGCGCGGGTCCCGGACGCGGGGGTGTTCCGGACCTACCGGGTGGACCGGTTCACGGCCGCCCGCGCCGCGGGCCCCCGCTTCTTCCGCGACGAGGACTTCGACCTGCCCGGTTTCTGGGCGGCGCAGGCCGAACGGTTCGCCCGGTCGATCCTGCGCGCCGAGGTCGTCGTACGGCTGTCCGCCGAGGGCGTGCGGCGGCTCGGGTACGTCGTCGATCCGCTCGCCGCGCGCGAGGCACTGCGCACGGCGGGCGGGGCGGACGCCGCGGACCCGGACGGCTGGGTGACCGCGACGCTGCCGGTCGAGTCCGAGGACGTGGCGTACACGCAGCTCACCGCGCTCGGCCCGGAGGCCGAGGTGCTGGCGCCCGACACCCTGCGCAACCGGTTCGCGCGGGACGCCGCCCGGCTCGCCCGGCTGTACAGCGGTTGACGGCCCGCACTCCGCGTGCGTGGCGCCCGGACAGGCCCGATGCTTGACCCGTGATGGACGAGACGGAGTTCTGGGACCTGGTGGACGCCGCCCGCGAGACCGCCGAGGGCGACCCGGAGGAACAGGCGGACCTGCTCGTGGAGCGCCTCGCCCAGCTCGACCCGGACGCGGTGCTGGACTTCGCCCGTCACTTCGAGGCCCGCTACAACCGCGCCTACCGCTGGGACCTGTGGGGCGCCGCCTGGGTGCTGCTGGACGGGGCCAGCGACGACGCCTTCGACTTCTTCCGGTGCTGGCTGATCGGTCAGGGCCGGGACGTCTTCGAGGGCGCCCTGCACGACCCGGACTCGCTGGCCGACCTGCTGGACGACTTCGACGAGGAGATCGACGGCGACGGCGAGGAGCTGGGCTACGCGGCGGACGAGGCGTATGAGCAGCTCACCGGCACCGTCGCGCCGGACCTCGGCCTGGCCCCCGCGCCCGCCGAACCGGAGGGCGAGCCGGTCGACTTCGAGAGCGAGCAGGCCCTCGCCGGACGCTATCCCAAGCTGTGGGAACGGTTCCGGGGGTGAGGCCGCGGGGACGGTGCGGTGCCGGGGTGCGGCGGGGACGTCGGGACGTCAGGCGGTGCCGCGGCCGGTGTCCGCGGGCAGGTGGCCCTGGGACTGCTGGGCCCGTACCGCGTGGTGCAGCGGCGCCTTGTTGGCCTGGTCGAGAGCGGACGCGGTGGCGGCGGCCGGACCGAGGAACACGGCGGCAACGGCACACAGGACCGTCCAGGACGCGCGGTCGAACCGCAGGCCCCCGGCGGCCGTACCCCCTGCCGCCTCCCGCTCCCGACCTCCCGCCCTCGCCTCTGCCGTCTCTGCCGTCCCTGTCGTCCCCGCACGGCTGCTGTGCATGCTCCCCACCTCCGGTCGGCTGCTGTCGTCCCGACCGTAGGGCGGGCGGCTCTGCGGGGGCTGCGCGGCTGCTGTGGCGCCGCTGTGAGCGGTCGTCACCGCCGTCCCTGGAGACGTGCCGCGGCCTTCCTGATCTCGGGGAGCCGGGCGGTCAGGGCGGCGCCTGGGCAACTGGTGCGGTAGCCGGCGTCGTGGCCGGAGACGGCGGGCAGGGTGGCGGCGGCACCGACCGGGTAACGGCTGAGGGCGCTGCTGGAGACGAGGCGGGCGGCGGAGCGCGGATCCACGCCGGACAGGCCCAGCTTCCAGGCGATCAGGGCGGCGATGGCGTCGGTCATCGCACGGGGCACGACGGTGCCCCGGGTGAAGGTGCCGATGGCCGCGATGCCGGCGGTGCGGTGGTTGAAGCCCTGGGAGTGGGCGCCGATGACGGCGCGTTCGACGCCGCCCGCGCGGCCCTCGTAGATGGTGCCGCAACGGTCGACCAGGAAGTTGTAGCCGATGTCGTCCCATTTGCGGGCGGTGGTCTGGCCCGCGTACACGCGGCGGATGACTTCCGGCGTGTCGGCGCAGCGGTAGGTGTTGGGCGAGTCAGTGTGGTGGACGAACACCGCGACCACCGCGTCGTCGTAGCGCGGGGGCGGCTGCGTCCTGCGCACGGTGGCGTTCAGCCAGTCGGAGCGCGGCAGGATGCGGGGCTGGGCCGCCCGGTACAGCGGCGCGCTGCGCGGCGCCGGCGGCTGGGCGTGCCGGGGTGGGGCCGGGGGGCCGTGCACGCCCCGGACCCACAGCAGCAGTGCTCCGGTGGCGGCGGCGCCCGACAGGCAACCGATGAGCAGCAGAGCCGGTCCGAGCAGGCGGCGCCTGCCCCGTGGCCGTCTCCGCCGTTGTCTTCGCGATCTTCTGAAGGCCCACATGGGTCCCACTCTGGGTGTCTCCCGGCACGCCCGCGATGTGTGGTGTGCCACCCGGTGGAACCATCGTCCCGGTCCGGTGCGTTTTTGTGGGTAACGCGCGCGTGGCGAGGTCCGGACCGGGACGTCCCGCGCGCGGCTGATCACCGGGACCGTCCCGCCCGTAATCAGGGGTCCGAGAGAAAGGCGGCTCCGTGGACCTGCTCGATGTGCTGCTCGTACTGGTGATCCTCGCGTACGCCGGCTCGGGGTACCGGCGCGGTCTGGTCGCCGGATGCGTCTCGCTGGCCGGTTTCGTGGGCGGCGCGGTCGTCGGCGTGTGGATCCTGCCGTGGGTGATGAACCTGGTCACCCGGGGGACGACCACGGCGACGGTGACCGCCGTGCTGACGGTGCTGATCCCGGCGGCGGTGGGACACGAACTGGCCGGGCGGCTGGCGTTGCGGCTGCGCCGGGAGTTGGACCGGGGGCCGTTGCGGGTGGCCGACGGGCTGGGCGGGGCCGCGGCGAACACGGTCGCGGTGCTGATCGTGGCCTGGGTCGCGGCGAGCGTGCTGGGCGCCTCGTCGTCGCCGGTGGTGACGTCCGCGATCCGGAACTCCGCGCTGCTGGGCGCGGTGCAGAAGGCGATGCCGGACACCACGCCCGCCTGGTTCTCGCGCGCCACGTCCGCGCTCACGGAGGCGGGCTTCCCGCAGGTGTTCAATCCGTTCGAGAGCGACTCGACGGCCAATGTCGCCCGCCCGTCCGGCGACAACGTGACCGCCGCCGCCACGAACGCCGCGCGGCTGAGCACGGTGAAGATCGAGGGCTCCGCGGGCACGGAGGGCCGCGAGGGCAGCGGGTTCGTGTTCGCGCCGCAGCACGTGATGACCAACGCGCACGTGGTGGCGGGCATCGACGGCCCCAGCGTACGGATCGGCGGCGTCGGGCCGGCGTACGCGTCCCGGGTGGTGCTGTTCGACCCGCAGCGGGACGTGGCGGTGCTGTACGTGCCGGGGCTGCACGCGCCCACGCTGGGCTTCGACGACAGCGCGGCGCGCGGGGACTCGGCGGTGGTCGCCGGCTATCCGCAGGACGGCGGTCTGAACCTCCAGGCGGCCACGGTGGCGAACCGGGTGGAGGCGACGGGCCAGAACATCTACAACGACGCCACGGTCACCCGCGAGATCTACTCGATCCGCTCGACGGTGCGTCCCGGCAACTCCGGCGGCCCGCTGCTGACCACCGACGGCCGGGTGTTCGGTGTGGTGTTCGCCCGCTCGACCTCCGACAACGAGACGGGCTACGTCCTGACGGCGGACGAGGTGGCGGGCGACGCCGCGCGCGCCGCCACGGCGACGACGGCGGTGGACACGGGGAGCCTGGTCACGTCGTGAGGCTCACAGGGAGCGCCCCATGAGAACGTCGTCGACGTAGGCCCCGTCGAGGAAGAACTCCCCGGGCAGCACCCCTTCGACCGCGAACCCCTCGGACTCGTACAGCGCCCGGGCCGGGGCGTTGTGCCCGAGGACGCGCAGGGTGATGCGCCGGGCACCGCGCCGCCGCGCCTCGTCCTGCACCGCCCGCAGCAGCGCCCGGCCGACCCCGGCACCGCGTGCCGAGTCGGCGACGGCGAGCCCCTGGATCTGGCGGACGTGCGCGTTGCAGGCCAGTTCGGTGGGGAGGGCGAGCTTGATGTAGCCGACGACGAGGCCGTCGAGTTCCGCGACGAGGTGGTCCCCGGGCCCGGAGCGCTCGGAGAAGAAGGGCCGGTAGGGCGGCTGCGGCCGGGGCTGCACCGCGTGCAGCGGCGACCAGGTCTCCCGGTCGAGCAGGCTCAGGGCCGCCTCGTCCTCGGACCTGGCGAGGCGTATGTACGGGTCGGGCATGGCGGCAACTTTAGGACGGACGCGGGGAGCCCGGCAGGACGGGGTCCGGAAGCGCGGCGGGCTCGGGGAATGGGGAGCGTTGGCGGGCGGGGCATGGCAGGGGGCGCGGGAAGCCCGCCGGGCAACGGCTTGCAGCGGACGGCAGACAGCAGACGGCAGGCGGCGGGAAACCGGCCGGGCCACGGCCGACGACGCACGCCGGACCACGCCGGACCATGAAGGATCACGACAGGCTACGACGGTCCCCGACGGACCACGACGGACCACGACGGACCACGACGGACCACGACGGATACGGAAACCGGCCGGAGCCCTGCGGGAGGGTCCGGGGAGTCGTCCGGAGATCTGCCCGGCTCGCCGGGCAGGATGAAGCCATGGAACGTTCGCGAATCGCGGTGGCCGGGGCGTCCGGCCTCATCGGCAGCGCTCTGGTGCGGTCCCTGACCGCGGACGGGCACGAGGTGGTGCGGCTGGTCCGCCGAGCGCCCGAGGGCCCGGGCGAGGTCCGCTGGGACCCGCAGCGGCAGCAGGTGGACGCGGCCGGGCTGACCGGCTGTACCGCCGTGGTCAACCTGGCGGGCGCCGGGATCGGCGACCACCGCTGGACGGACGCCTACAAGCGGACGATCCGGGACAGCCGGGTGCTGGGCACGGCGGCGCTCGCGGAGGCCGTCGCGGCGCTGGAGGAGCCGCCGCGGGTGTTCGTGAACGGCAGCGCGATCGGCTACTACGGCGACACCGGGGACCGGGCGGTGGACGAGGCGGCGCCGCCCGGGGACGGTTTCCTGCCGTCCCTCTGCGTGGAGTGGGAGGAGGCGACGGCGCCCGCCCAGGAGGCCGGGATCCGGACCGTGTACGGCCGCACCGGGCTGGTGGTGGCCCGCCGGGGCGGTGCCTTCGGGCGGCTGTTCCCACTGTTCCGGGCCGGGCTCGGCGGACGGCTCGGGGACGGGCGGCAGTACTGGTCGTTCATCGCGCTGCACGACGTGGTCGCCGCGCTGCGTCACCTCGTCGACACCGAGGAGCTGTCGGGCCCGGTCAATCTGACCGCTCCGGAACCGGTGACGAACCGTGAGATCACCGCGGCGCTGGGCCGGGTGCTGCACCGGCCGACACTGTTCGCGGTGCCCGAGCCCGTGCTGCGGACGGCGCTGGGCGAGCTGGCCGGGGATGTGCTCGGCAGCCAACGGGTGGTGCCCAAGCGGCTGCTGGAGTCGGGTTTCACCTTTGCGTTCCCCGGGGCCGAGGACGCCGTCCGTGCTGCGTGACGCACTCGTGTGACCGTATGCGACCGTCGTGCGACCGTGCCCTGTTGATGCGCGACTGTCCTTGACCGATCACCGCCCTACCCTCGACCCGAACTCGGGTATCCCTGCAGCCTGTCGGGGCATCGGGCCCCACCGGCCGCGCAATGTCGAGGAGGGGCCTCGTGCTTGAGCCCGTGAACCAGGCGGACGTAGTCGTCGTGGGAGCCGGGATCGCCGGACTGTCGGCGGCCCATCGCCTCACCAGCGCAGGTGTGACGACCGCGGTCCTGGAGACCGCCCCTTGCGTCGGCGGCCGCATGTCGACGGAGAAGGTCGACGGCTTCCGGCTCGACCGGATCGGACAGCTCCTGTTCACCTCGTATCCCGAACTGCGGCTGACTCCGGGGCTCGACGCCCTCGTCCTGCGCACCTTCGCGCCGGGCGTGGTGCTGCACCACGACGGGCGCCTGCACCGCGTGGGCGCACCGGCGGGCGCGGGGAGCGCAAGGGGCGCACTCAACGCTGTGCGCGCCCTGGCGACCGCCCCCAGGGCCGCGGGCATACCCAGGACCACCGCCGCGCCCCGGAGCACGGGCATACCCAGGAGCACGGGCGGGCCCGCCACCCGGCCCGGGGCCCGTGTCCTCGACATCGGCGCGCCGCTCCGGCTGCGCGCCCTGCTCGGCCGGCTGGCCACGACCCCCGTGGAGCGCCTGCTGGCCCGCCCCGAACTCCCCGCCGACCAGGCCCTCACCGCCCGCGGGACTCCCGCGCGTACGGTCGACGGCTTTCTGCGGCCGCTGCTGGCCGCCCTGCTGTGCGACCCGGAGCTGACCACGTCCAGCCGGTGCGCCGACCTCGCGCTGCGCTCGTTCGCGGGCGGCCGGATGTGCGTGCCGGAGGGCGGGGCCGAGGCGCTGCCGGAGCTGCTGGCCGCCGCGCTGCCACCGGGCACGGTGCACACCGGTGTGCGGGTCACGTCCGTCTCGACGACCTCGGTGACCACCGCGGAGCACGGCGAGATCCGCTGCCGGGCCGTGCTGCTGGCCACCGACGCGCGCGCCGCCGCCGAGTTGCTGCCCGGCCTGCGGGTGCCGGACTTCCACCCGGTGACCGTCGTCCACCACACCACGGACGAGCCCCCGGCGACCGGCGCCGCGCTGCTGCTGGACGCCGACCGCGGCGGCCCGGTCGCGCACACCGCGGTGGTCAGCCACGTCGACCCGAGCCGCGCGCCCGCGGGCCGCGCGCTGATCTCCTCGACGGTCCTGGGCGCTCCCCCGGAGGGCGTCGACACCGCCGTACGCATGCACCTGTCCCGGCTCTACGGGACCTCGACCCACCGCTGGGAGACCCTTGCCGTGCACCACACCCCCGAGGCGGTGCCCGCGATGCGCCCCCCGCACGACCTGCGCCGCCCGGTCCGGCTGCTGGCGGGCCTGTACGTGTGCGGCGACCACCGCGACACCAGCACCGTCCAGGGCGCCCTGCACTCGGCCCACCGCGCCGCCTCAGCGATCCTGACAGACCTGGGCACAGGCTCGATGAACCGCGCAGAACCCCTACCCACCATACGAAAAGCAGCCTGACCCACCCTCTGGCAGAGGCACGAAAAACTGCGCGTCCACCCCCAACCACCCCCCATAGGGGCGCGAGGAACTGCGCGACCAGCCACCCCCAACCCGCACCCGACCAACCACCCCCCAGGGGCGCGAGGAACTGCGCAAACCACCCCCCAACCACCCACACCCAACCACCCACCCCACGCAAGCCCCCCCATAGGGGCGCGGGGAACTGCGCAACACCACCCAGCCGCCCGCAGCCGAACAACAACCGCACCCCCACCCACCCCGAACCACCGGCGCCGGGCCAAAGCGGGGGGCCGGAGCGGGGGGGCCGGACCTCAACCCCGCCCCGCCCCCACCCACCGCCCCCACCGCTCAGCCAAGCGCAGCGACCTTGTCGCGATACCCCCGCACCGGCGCAGCATCCTTGTACGGCTCCAGCCGCCGCTCGAAGTCCCTGACATACTCCAGCGCCCGCACGGACCGCATCTCCGTCGCCTGCCCCGCGGCCTCCGCACCCAGCGCACACGCCTGGTCGAGTTCGCCGAGGCCGAGGCGGGCGGTGGCGAGGACGACCTGGCAGAACAGCCGGCTGCGGGCGTACGCCGGCGCGCGCAGTTGCAGGGAGCGCTCGGCGTGCTGGGCGGCGGCCCGGTACTGCTGAAGGTCCCGGTGGCAGTGCCCGAACTCGTCGGCGAGCTGCGCCTCGTCGAAGAAGCGCGCCCAGTGCGGTACGTCGTCACCGGGCCGGGACACCTCCAGGGCTCGCTCGGCCCGCACCAGCGCGCCGGTGCACGCCCGCACCTCGCCCAGCAGCCCGTGCGCACGCGCCTCGACGGAGTGCAGCAGGGCCTGCACGACGGGCGGGGCGCCGCTCCCGACCCCTTGCTGCGCCACCCGCGCCAGCTGGACGGCCTCCCGCCCGTGCCCGAGGTAGACGGCCTGCCGGCTCATGGTGACCAGGACGTAGGAGCCGTAGGCACGGTCGCCGGCCGCCTGGGCGAGCCGCAGTGCCTGCACGAAGTAGCGCTGGGCGAGTCCGTGCGCGGCGATGTCGTACGACGTCCAGCCGACGAGCCGGGTGAGGTCGGCGGCCGCGGCGAACAGCCGGCGGCCGGTCTGTTCGCCGTACACGCCGCGCAGCATCGGCTCGCACTCGTGCTCCAGGTAGCGCACGAGCGCCTGCCGGGCGTGGCCGCCGCCGTACTGGTCGTCGAGGACGCGGAACAGTTCGCCGACCGACCGCAGGGCGGCGATGTCACCGCCGGTGACCTTGTGGGCGGGTCCACGGTCGGCCTGGCCGCGCAGCCGCGGCGGCAGGGGCAGCGCCCGCGCGGCGGCCCCGGGACGGCCCTGCGCGGGCACCCGGGCGACGGGCTCGCCGCGGGCGACCTTGTCGTCGGCCCGGCCGATCAGCCAGTCCCGGCTGGGCACCACGAGGCCCGCCGCGGTGAACGCGATCTTGCGCAGCTCGGCATGGCTGCCGGAGTCCTTGCGCCACAGCCCGCTGACGATGTCGACGGCCTCCTCGGGGCCTGCCGCGAACTCCAGCCCGGCGTACACCGGCGCGCAGGCGTCGAGACCGAGGTCCTGGGCGGTGAGCCGGCGCCCGAGCCGGCGGGTGAAGACCTCGGCGATCAGCGCGGGCGTGGTGCCCCGCGGCTGCTGCCCGCGGAGCCATCTGGTCACGGAGGTCTTGTCGTATCTGAGGTCCAGTCCGTGTTCCAGACCGAGCTGGTCCACACGACGGGCCAGACCCGCGTTGGAGAACCCCGCCTCCGCGATGAGCGCGGCGAGCTGGCGGTTGGGAGTGCGCTGCGCGGGTCGTTCCGTCATGTGCGGTACGGTCTCCTGCCTCCCGGGCCGACTTGCCCGGATTGCCTGTGAGCAGCCCTTATGGCCTCATGGACGGCGCGAATGTAGCGGAGAGTGAGCAAGCGGTCGCAGATCTCAGCACTCATTCATCCGATCGTGTGAGGATTGGCCGCAGGGCTGACGCGTGACGGCCGGACGTACAGTGACTTGGGCGCGTTACGCGCCTGACATTGCCAACGCCCTAGGGAGGCGCTTGCCGTGAGTGAGTTGCGGTTCGTCCGCATGGGATTCGGCGCGCACGCGGTCGAGTACCAGGAGGCATGGGACGAGCAGCGCCGGGTGCACGCGGCGCGGTTCGCCGGCGAGGTCCCGGACACCGTCCTGCTCCTTGAGCACCCCCCCGTCTACACGGCGGGCCGCCGCACCGAGGACAGCGAACGCCCGCTCGACGGCACCCCGGTCATCGACGTGGACCGCGGCGGCAAGATCACCTGGCACGGTCCGGGCCAGCTCGTCGGCTACCCGATCCAGCAGCTCCCGCGCCCGGTGGACGTCGTCGCGCACGTGCGGCGCCTGGAGGAGGCGCTGATCCGCACCTGTGCGGAGTACGGCCTGGAGACCACCCGGGTCGAGGGCCGCAGCGGGGTGTGGGTGCTCGGCGACCCGGTCGAGCGGCGCCCGGCGATCGGAGGGCTCACCCTCGACCTCGACCCGCGGCTGGGCGACGACGAGTTCGACCCGCGCCTGGGCGGCCCGGAGTACGCCCCGTCCAACGCCGGCCAGCGCCGCGAGGACCGCAAGCTCGCGCAGATCGGCATCCGGGTCGCCAAGGGCGTCACGATGCACGGCTTCTCCTTCAACGTGAACCCCGACACCACCTGGTTCGACCGGATCATCCCGTGCGGCATCCGGGACGCGGGCGTCACCTCCCTCGCCGCCGAGCTGGGCCGCGACATCGCGGTCGAGGAGGTGCTGCCCACGGTGGAACGGCACCTGCGGGAGGTCCTGGAGAACGCGGAGCTGAAGCCGCGGGAGATCGAGCGGAATCCGGCGGCACAGCCGGCGGCGTGACGCGGCGGCATAAAACCGCCCGCCCGACGCTTGACCGCAGGGGTGGTTCCGGCCGGGACAGAAGCCGACGGGCGGCAGCCGCCGGCGGGGCAGCACCACCGCCGGGCATTCAAATCAACGGGCGTACCCTGAAAGTCGCCGAAGAATCAATCGCTAGGAGCCGGTCGTGTCCGCAGTCGCACCAGACGGACGCAAGATGCTGCGCCTGGAGGTCCGCAACAGCCAGACCCCCATCGAGCGCAAGCCCGAGTGGATCAAGACCCGCGCGAAAATGGGTCCCGAGTACACGAAGATGCAGAACCTGGTCAAGAGCGAGGGTCTGCACACGGTCTGCCAGGAAGCCGGCTGCCCGAACATCTACGAGTGCTGGGAGGACCGCGAGGCGACCTTCCTCATCGGCGGCGACCAGTGCACCCGGCGCTGCGACTTCTGCCAGATCGACACCGGCAGGCCCGAGGCGCTGGACCGCGACGAGCCGCGCCGGGTGGGCGAGTCCGTGGTCACGATGGACCTGAACTACGCCACCATCACCGGTGTGGCCCGCGACGACCTGGCCGACGGTGGCGCCTGGCTGTACGCGGAGACCGTGCGCGAGATCCACCGGCAGACCGCGGACCGCGAGGGCGGCCGGACCAAGGTGGAGCTGCTGGCCCCCGACTTCAACGCGGTCCCCGGGCAGCTGGCGGAGGTCTTCTCGGCCCGGCCCGAGGTCTTCGCGCACAACGTCGAGACGGTGCCGCGGATCTTCAAGCGGATCCGCCCCGGCTTCCGCTACGAGCGCTCCCTGAAGGTCATCACGGAGGCCCGCGACTACGGCCTGGTCACCAAGTCGAACCTGATCCTCGGCATGGGCGAGACCCGCGAGGAGGTCGGCGAGGCGCTGCGGCAGCTGCACGACGCGGGCTGCGAGCTGATCACCATCACCCAGTACCTGCGGCCGTCCGTGCGCCACCACCCCGTGGAACGCTGGGTCAAGCCGCAGGAGTTCGTCGAGCTGAAGGAGGAGGCCGAGCAGATCGGCTTCTCGGGCGTGATGTCCGGACCGCTGGTACGGTCCTCCTACCGTGCCGGGCGGCTGTACCAGATGGCCGTCGAGAAGCGCGGCGCGTTCGTCGCCGCCCAGGCCGTCTGACCGGCCGTCACTTCGCTTGCGCGGTAAGGGCCGTGGACTCGTATGAGTTCGCACACACCTCGTTACCCGCCAGTAGAGAACGGATGAACCGCGGCCCCGGCCGTCCTCCCAGATGGGAGGCGCGCGCCGGGGCCGCGTCACCGTTTCGGCCCCCGTATCCAGCCTTCATCGGTGTTTGACCGGTCGGTCACGCCCTGGTAACACCGAACAGTGACCTTGGATTCACACCACGTGCACCCGTTCCCGGAGCCGTTTCGAGGGGGGACCTCCACCATGCAGGCCGCGCCCGTTCGCGCCACCGCCATCCCGAGCTTCACCGGCGCGCTCCGCGCCGTCGAGTCCCTGCTCATGAGCGCCGGTCAGCGCACCGCCCGCCGCAACGCCTGGACCTCGGTCCTGGAGGACCGCCGCCGCGCCCAGGACCGGGTCGAGGCGGAGCGCGTCCTGGAGCGGGCCGCCACCCGCTCCTGACGCCCGGCCGCCCGGATCCGGCCGCCAAAGCGACCGAAGCCGCCAAATTCACCAAGTTCGCCAAGTTCGCCAAAGCCGCCAAAAACACTGCCGTCGAAGGCGCTTCCGGAGCCACGTAGACTTCGTGGCATGGCGAGGAAGGAATCCGCAGCGGACGCTGCGAACCCCGGGCGACTGAAACAGATCGCCCTGACGTACAAGATGACCCGCAAGGTCGACAAGACGATCGGTCTTGTACTCGCGGCTGTCGGCATCGTCACCTTCGGTGTCCTCCTCGCGATCGGCTTTCTGATCGGTCACCCGGTCTATCTCGGCATCCTGGGCCTGCTGCTCGGCTTCCTCGCGGCGGCGATCGTCTTCGGCCGCCGCGCCGAGCGGGCCGCCTTCGGGCAGATGGAGGGCCAGCCGGGCGCCGCCGCGGCCGTGCTCGACAACATCGGCCGGGGCTGGACGACGACCCCCGCGGTGGCGATGAACCGCAGCCAGGACGTCGTGCACCGGGCCGTCGGCAAGGCCGGCATCGTGCTGGTCGCGGAGGGCAACCCGAACCGCGTCAAGACGCTGCTGGCCGCCGAGAAGAAGAAGATGAACCGCGTCGTGGCGGACGTGCCGGTGCACGACGTGATGGTCGGCACCGGCGAGCACCAGATCGCGCTGAAGAAGCTGCGCACGACCATGCTGAAGTTCCCGCGCGTCCTGAGCGGCCCGCAGGTGACGGCCACCAACGACCGGCTGCGCGCCATGGGCGACCTGATGAGCAACATGCCGCTGCCGAAGGGCCCGATGCCCAAGGGCATGCGGATGCCGAAGGGCGGACAGAAGCCCCGCTGACCCGTACGACGAAACCGGTCCCGGTACGGCGACCGGACGACGACCGCGAACGAAGAGCGAGGGGGCGGCCGGATCACTCCGGCCGCCCCCTTCGTCGTATGCGCCCGTCAGCTGCGGACCGTCGTGTGCGACCGTCAGCTGCGGATTTCGACCGTGCGGGCCAGGCGGTCGTGCAGTCCGCGGCCGTCGCGGTCCCAGATCAGCGCCGGGAGGGCGAGGAACAGCAGGACCGTACGCAGCAGGACGCGCAGCGGGTTGACCCGGCCGGTGTCCAGGGCGACCACACGGAGGCCGAAGATCCGCTTGCCCGGCGTGAAGCCGATCGTACCGACGGTGAGCAGGATCAGGACGAACAGGATGAGCGGGGCCCAGACCTGGGCCGCCCGGTTGTAGCTGTCCGTGATCAGGCCGTATGCGATCAAGAGGCACAGCCCCCAGTCCACGGCCAGCGCGCCGAGGCGCCGGCCCGGGCCGGCGATCGAGCCCGGACCCGTCTCCGGCAGACCGAGCCGTTCACCCCGGTGCCCGAAGTCGGCACCCGCCTCTTCCAGGGCGGCGCGGGGCCCGGAGAGCCACGATCCCATTGCTTGCCTGTTGTCCACCCGTCCACGGTACTGCGCCCGCAATCGACCGGGAGACGGCGGGGGCCGCCGGGGCTACGGTGGAACCTGGGCCGGTTAACTTCAGCGAAACAAATGGGTCACGCCCGAGAAACCACCCGTCCCTAGGGTCGACCCAGCGTGTGCCACCGCACTGGCCGCACGAACGATCTACCACCCCGGCGACAGGACGGTCGGGAGTAGGAGGAGCTGGATGTTCCAGAACGCCGACGAGGCCAAGAAGTTCATCGCGGACGAGGACGTCAAGTTCATCGACGTCCGCTTCTGCGACCTGCCGGGCATGATGCAGCACTTCACGGTGCCCGTCGATGCGTTCGACCCGGACGAGGAGCTGGCCTTCGACGGATCCTCGATCCGTGGTTTCCAGGCCATTCACGAATCCGACATGGCGCTGCGCGCGGACCTGTCGACCTCCCGGGTCGACCCGTTCCGGCGCGACAAGACCCTCAACATCAACTTCTTCATCCACGACCCGATCACGGGCGAGCAGTACTCCCGTGACCCGCGCAACGTGGCGAAGAAGGCGGAGACCTACCTCGCCTCCACCGGGATCGCGGACACCGCGTACTTCGGCCCCGAGGCCGAGTTCTACGTCTTCGACTCGGCCCGCTTCGAGACCCGGGCCAACGGCTCCTTCTACGAGATCGACTCCGAGGCCGGCGCCTGGAACACCGGCGCGCTGGAGGGGAACCGCGGGTACAAGGTCCGTTACAAGGGCGGCTATTTCCCGGTCCCGCCGGTCGACCACTTCGCCGACCTGCGCGCCGAGATCTCCCTGGAGCTGGAGAAGAACGGCCTGAAGGTCGAGCGCCAGCACCACGAGGTGGGCACCGCCGGCCAGGCCGAGATCAACTACAAGTTCAACACGCTGCTCGCCGCCGCCGACGACCTCCAGCTCTTCAAGTACATCGTGAAGAACGTCGCCTGGCGCAACGGCAAGACCGCGACCTTCATGCCGAAGCCGATCTTCGGCGACAACGGCTCGGGCATGCACGTCCACCAGTCGCTGTGGACCGGCGGTGAGCCGCTGTTCTACGACGAGCAGGGCTACGCGGGCCTGTCGGACACCGCCCGCTACTACATCGGCGGCATCCTCAAGCACGCCCCGTCGCTGCTGGCCTTCACCAACCCGACGGTGAACTCGTACCACCGCCTGGTGCCCGGTTTCGAGGCCCCGGTCAACCTGGTCTACTCGCAGCGCAACCGCTCCGCGGCCATGCGCATCCCGATCACGGGTTCCAACCCGAAGGCCAAGCGCGTCGAGTTCCGCGCGCCCGACTCCTCCGGCAACCCGTACCTCGCCTTCTCGGCGCTGCTCCTCGCGGGCCTGGACGGCATCAAGAACAAGATCGAGCCGGCCGAGCCGATCGACAAGGACCTGTACGAGCTGGCCCCCGAGGAGCACGCGGGCGTCCCGCAGGTCCCGACCTCGCTCCCGGCCGTCCTCGCGTCGCTCGAAGCCGACCACGAGTTCCTGCTCCAGGGCGATGTCTTCACCCCGGACCTGATCGAGACGTGGATCGACTACAAGCGCACGAACGAGATCGCTCCGCTCCAGCTGCGTCCGCACCCGCACGAGTTCGAGCTGTACTTCGACGTGTGATCTGACGCGCACGCGAGGCTCCGGCGCCCCCGTCCCTGTTTTGCAGGGCGGGGGCGCCGCCGTATGGTGTGCTGCACAGTTGTTCGACAGGAACCATCGGGACGCAGGGGGGCTCCGGGATGTCCGAGCGGGACGATCTCGAACGCGAGTTCGATGTCAAGTGGGCCGACGAGGCCGAGCACAAAGAGCCCTCCGCCCGGGCCAGGATGCTCGCCGCCCGCTGGAAGGAGAACCCGCCCGACCCCGCCCCGTTCCGTGCCGACCCGGAGCGGAACGCCCCGCGCCGCTCCTCCTGGACATCGACGGCGATCGTGCTCGGCTGCGTCGCCGTGGTGATCCTGCTGCTGGGCTGGGCCCAGACCCGGTCGCCCTACTGACGTCGCCCTGTCGGCACCGCCGGCACCTCCGGCACCGAATCTTTGCCCGTCCCAGGGCCGATCCCGACGCCACCTTCACACCCGCCAGGTGCACACTGGACAGCGGGACGAGTGCGTGACTGCGGGGTGATGCAGATGCAGAGCCGCTTTAGGAGCGACCGACGGCTGACCGTGCGAATGGTGACCACACTGTTCCTGCTCGGGCTGCTGTACGTGGCCTTCGTGGCCGTGCTGATCACAGTGTTGAAGTCGTGGCTGCTGGTCGTGGTGATCGCGGCCGGGGTCCTCCTTGCCCAGTACTGGTTCTCCGACCGGGTCGCGCTGTACGCCATGCACGGCCGGATCGTGGAACGCGAGGAGTATCCGGACCTGCACGGCGTGATCGACCGCCTGTGCGCGCAGGCGGACATGCCCAAACCCGTGGTCGCCGTGTCGGACATCGACATGCCGAACGCGTTCGCGACCGGCCGCAACGCCGATCACGCGGTGATCTGCGTGACCACCGGCCTGCTGCGCCGGCTGGAGCCCGCGGAGCTGGAGGGCGTGCTGGCGCACGAGCTGTCGCACGTGGCGCACCGGGACGTCGCCGTGATCACCGTCGCGTCCTTCCTCGGCGTCCTGGCCGGTCTGATGGTGCGGTTCGCCTTCTACTCGGAGCTGTTCCGCGGACGCCGGGACCAGAACACCCTGGCGATCTTCGCGATCATCATGGGCGTCTCCGCGGCCGTGTACGCGATCAGCTTCATGCTGATCAGGGCGCTGTCCCGGTATCGCGAGCTGGCCGCCGACCGCGCCGCCGCCTTCCTGACGGGCCGCCCCTCGGCCCTCGCGTCCGCGCTGACCAAGGTCGACGGGGACATCGCCCGGATCCCGACGAAGGACCTGCGCACGGCGCAGGCGTTCAACGCCTTCTACTTCAGCCCGGCGCTGGGTGCCGAGCCGGGCCTGTCGCGGCTGTTCTCCACCCACCCCAGCCTGGAGAAGCGGCTGGAGCAGCTGAGCCGGATCTCCGCCGAGCTGGGTGAGGCGGCCATGCCGGGCAAGGCGGGCTGAGCATGGGGTTCCTGGACATCCTCCTCGGGCGTACGAAGCCCGTCGCGCCCGACCTCGACCAGTTGTTCGCGCTGCCCTCGGCGGCCGTGACGCTGGAGGCCGCGGCCGGGTTCACCCCGACCGGCGGCGGCGCGGTGTGCTTCGCGTCGGTCGAGGGCGCGGCCTTCGAGCAGACGCAGCGCGAGGTACGGGCCCTGCTGGACGCGGACGCCGAGCGCGAGGGGTCGCCGCTGCACGAGCGGGGCGCGGCGCCCGGGGCCCCGCCGGTGGAGCTGCGGCAGGACGACTACGGCTACTCCTGGCTGGTGTCGCAGCGCACGCCGGGCCAGCTCCCCGAGCTGGTCAACGACCTGCACGCGGTGAACAGCTCGATGGAGGTCAACGGCTTCGGCCCGCAGCTGCTGTGCTCGCTGGCCGGGTTCGAGAACAAGGACGCGGTGGGCGGCCGACGGCGGCTCGCCCTGGTCTACCTCTACAAACGGGGCACCTTCTACCCGTTCGCCCCGCTGCCCGGCGCCGCCGAGCGGCGCGACAACGCGCTGGAGCTCCAGGTGAAGTCGGCCCTCGCGGACGATCTGCGGATCGAGGAGGACCTGAGCCGCTG
Organism: Streptomyces sp. NPDC001270; assembly: GCF_042896695.1. NCBI lineage: Bacteria > Bacillati > Actinomycetota > Actinomycetes > Kitasatosporales > Streptomycetaceae > Streptomyces > Streptomyces sp. NPDC001270. The sequence goes on from NZ_JBIAXM010000028.1 coordinate 52,077, forward strand.
GTTCCCGGTGTGGGGCGCACCCGGGCTGTGACCGGGGACCCGGAATCCCCGGAATCCCCGGGACCCTGAACCCGGCCGAACCCGGGGGTTCCGGGTCCGGGGCGTCTCCGTCACCTCAGCTGCTCCCGGCTCGGCCCGGCTCCACCTGCCCCGGCGCCCTTTACCTGCCTGCTGTCCCAGCACCGCTCCACACCCGCCCGGCCCGCCACCCCAACGCCCCTCCCGCCCACAGGCCCACGGCGACGGCGACGGCGACGGCGACGGCGACGGCGACGGCGACGGCGAGCATCCACCCGTGATCCCCGGGTCGCGAAGTCCGGCCCGGCGACCCGGACCGGTCAGAGCCCGGGGGTCGCCCGTACCACCCCGGCGGCGACGGCGGCGCCGAGGGCCGCGTGGTCGGCGTCGGTCTGGTCGGTGTAGCGGAGCGCGAAGTCGGCGACCGCGTGGTCGAAGGTCTCGGCCGTGCCCAGGTAGGAGGCGATGGCGACGCGGTCGCCCGAGCGGGCGTGGGCGCGGGCGAGCGCGGTGCCGCACAGCCGCCCGTAGCCCAGGAGGCGGTTCGGGCTCATTCCGGCCACCTCGGCGACGCCCTTCACGTCGCGCAGCTGGCGCCAGTAGAAGGCGCGGCCCTGCGGCCCCGTCATCCAGCCGAGGAAGACGTCCCCGGCGGCCTGGAGCAGCCGCTGCCCGGCGACCACCCGGTGTCCGGGATGGACGTAGGGGCCGCTCGGCAGGTGCTCCTCCAGGATGGCCTTGCGGGCCTCCTTGATCCGCAGCAGCAGCGGATCGTCGGCGCCCTGCCCGGCCAGCAGCACGACGAAGCAGCGGATACCGACGCTGCCGACGCCGACGACCTCCCGCGCGGCGTCGACGAAGCGGTAGCGGTCGAGGAGGAGGCGGCGTTCCTCGGACAGCGTGGAGCGGTAGTCGCTGAAGATCTTGCGCAGGGAGGCCGCGTCGCCCGGCCCGGCGGGTTCGAGCAGCGGCGGGTCGTGGATGATGCGCCGCTGCCCGTCCACCACCTCCGTGAGCTTGTGGAGGGCCTGGAGACTGGTGCGGCGGCGGGCCCGGGTGAGACTGGGCCCGGGACGCCGGGAGCCGTGGGCCGCACGGACCAGGGGCAGCAGGCTGTCGGCGTCGATGCGCTCGTACCAGACGGCCAGTTCACCGAGGCGGGCCAGCCGCCGCATCGAGGTGCGGTAGGCGGCGGCGGTCTCGCGCACCGCCCGGTGGGCCCGCGGGTCGGAGTGCCCGTTCTCGCGGGCGGCCACGGCCACGGAGGCGGCGAGCCGTTTGACGTCCCATTCGAAGGGGCCGCGGAAGGTTTCGTCGAAGTTGTTGAGGTCGAACAGCAGGGACCGCTCCGGGGAGGCGTACACGCCGAAGTTGAGCAGATGGGCGTCGCCGCACAACTGCACGGTGAGCCCGGTGTGCGGCTGCGCGGCCAGATCGGCGGCCATGACGGCGGCGCCACCGCGCAGGAAGGCGAACGGCGAGGCGGCCATCCGCCCGTACCGGACCGGCAGCAGCTCCGGCAGCCGGTCCCGGCCCTGCCGCTCCAGCAGCGCGACCGGGTCGGGCCGGTCCACGGGCGGCAGCCACCCGGCGTGCGCGGAGCGGGACACCCGTTTGCGGGCGGCCTTGCCGCTGTCTGCGCGGTCCACGGCTGTGGGCATGCGACTCGCCTCCCTGGCTCCCGTCACCTCCTGATCTGATCGAAGTGAAGTCGGCATGCCGCGCGTCCGCATGTCCAGCCCGGCGAACGGGTGACGGTGCGCGCGCCGACGGCCGGCGCGCGCACCGTCGGCCGGACGGCGGCGGGCACCCCGCGGGGCGGGGCGCCCGGCACCGGCCTCAGCGGCTGTAGCGCATGAACGCCCGCACCATGTGGCACGTCATGTCCGACGGCGGGTGGACGCCGATCTGTTCCGCCGTGCTGCGGATCGTCTCGTTGTGGGCCTGGCGGGGAACGTAGACGCCCGAGTCGAGCAGGGCTATGGCGAGCCGCATCGCCTTGAGGCGGCGGTTGTGCGTCACGTACCACTCACGCGGGCGGCCGGGCGGCAGTGGACGTTTCATCACCGGTGCGTACGGCAGTTCGAGCTGGACGGGGCGCTTCGCGGTGGATTGGGTCGGCAACGGTTTCGGCTTCAGTGCGGCAGCGGGCACGGACATCCTCCTGTCGCGTTCTCGAACACTGCCTCCATTCTACTGCCCGCCACTGACATTCGAGGAGCCCGCAGATCCATCAAAGTCGCTGGTGGGAACTGAAATTGACAGCCTGTCACGGCAGTTCGGGGTGGGACGGGAGGGGAGTCAGGAAATTCGAACAGAGGGGGGGCGCGCACCTCCGGCAGGAGCGGTTCAGGGGTGCCGCGAGCCGACGCAGAGGCAGCGCGTGCCGCTCGCGGGCGCCGCCGTGGTGGCGGGGGTCGGCAGCCCTCCTTTCCGCGTTCCCGCCGTAGACAACCCGCGGGCGCCGAGGCCGGCCGCGCCCGTGCGACCGGCCGCCGAAGATCCGAGGCGGGCGGGGCGAGCACGGGTACGGGGCACGGTGGAGGGTCCGCCCTACCCCGCACGGGCCACCCCGGAACGTGAGCCGCAGCACAGGGCCGCCGGGTAACACGGGGTTCACAGCCGGGCAATGACCGGGAAATCGCCCGTTGACAGGCTGCCCGGCAAGAGACGCGGCGCCCCAGTGCCGTAGCGCCGCGGCACCCGCAAGTGCGCCCAGACCCACCTCGAAGGATGTGGCCCGTGAGCTTCAAGGCTGAGTACATCTGGATCGACGGCACCGCGCCGACGGCCAAGCTGCGTTCCAAGACGAAGATCCTTGGTGACGCCGCGAAGGGCGCCGAGCTGCCGATCTGGGGCTTCGACGGGTCCTCCACCAACCAGGCCGAGGGGCGCGCCTCGGACTGCGTGCTCAAGCCGGTCCTCAGCTGTCCCGACCCGATCCGCGGCGGCGACGACATCCTGGTGCTGTGCGAGGTCCTGAACACCGACCTCACCCCGCACGCCTCCAACACGCGGGCCGCGCTGGCCGAGGTGGCCGAGCGGTTCGCCGCGCAGGAGCCGGTGTTCGGCATCGAGCAGGAGTACACCTTCTTCGAGGGCTCCCGCCCGCTCGGCTTCCCCGAGGGCGGCTTCCCGGCCCCGCAGGGCGGCTACTACTGCGGCGTCGGCGCCGACGAGATCTTCGGCCGCGAGGTCGTCGAGGCCCACCTCGACCACTGCCTGAAGGCCGGACTCGGCCTCTCCGGCATCAATGCCGAGGTCATGCCCGGCCAGTGGGAGTTCCAGGTCGGACCGCTGTCCCCGCTCCAGGTCGCCGACGAGCTGTGGGTGGCCCGCTGGCTGCTCTACCGCACCGCCGAGGACTTCGGCGTCTCCGCCACCCTCGACCCGAAGCCGGTCAAGGGCGACTGGAACGGCGCGGGCGCGCACACCAACTTCTCCACCAAGGCGATGCGCGAAGGACCCGAGGGCTACGCCGCGATCATCACCGCCTGCGAGTCGCTCGGCGAGGGCTCCAAGCCGCTCGACCACGTCAAGCACTACGGCGCCGGCATCGACGAGCGCCTGACCGGGCTGCACGAGACCGCCCCGTGGGACAAGTACACCTACGGCGTCTCCGACCGCGGCGCCTCGGTCCGCATCCCGTGGCAGGTCGAGAAGGACGGCAAGGGCTACATCGAGGACCGCCGTCCCAACGCCAACGTCGACCCGTACGTGGTGACCCGTCTCCTGGTCGACACCTGCTGCGCCGCGCTGGAGAAGGCCGGCCAGGTCTGATCCGCGCCAAGGCCGCGCGCAGGGGCGCCCACCGCTGGAGACAGCCGGTGGGCGCCCTTTCGCGTGGCCGCCCGCGCACCGCCGGAGCCGCCGGGCGGCGCCGGCCGGTACCGGGCGGCGCCGAGCAGCACCGGGCGCAGCAGGGCTGTCCGCCATGTGGGACGGCGATCGGGACAGCAGGTCCGAGATCACGTCCCTGGCCCCGGGCGGAGGCCCGGCGACCGGCAGCGGGCTGTGTCAACTTCCCGCCAAGGAAGCGTCCGAGCAGTGAGAGGAGGGTCCTGTTGCGGGCCGGTGTCTGCTTCAATGGGCCCATGGCCAGCTTCCAGGAACACACCGCGACGGGTCGTTACGACCTTGAGCCGTTCTGGCCTTCCCGTCAGCACCACGACTTCGACCGGGTGTGTTGCCGCGCGCGGAACGCGCGGGCCCTCTAAAGCCGTACATCCCGGCCTTCGGCCAGCGCGAAACGACGAACGTCCCCGGCGTGCCCGACCACGAATCGGCCGTCGACCCGCCCGACGAACCTCTCGCGCGAAAGAGCTGACCTCTCATGGCGACCACGCGTCCTCTCAATACCGCCACCCTCCCCGCCGCGTCCCAGCCGTCCGGCACCCGGCACCGGCTGCGCGCCGTCGACCGGGACGAGGAATGGGCCCCGCCCCGCCCCGCCCCGGTCGAGAACCTGAACAACGTCGCGGGCCTGCTGCCGCCGGGCACCACCTGGCTGCCGGCACCGCAGCACACCGTGCCCACCCTGCCCGGGCAGCCGCCGATGGTCGGCTACCTGGTACTGGTCCCGGCCGACCGGCAACTGCCCTTCCCGCCGGTCGTGGTGCCCGACAAGGCGGAGACCGGGCCCGCCCCGGACCCCGCGCCCGCGGGCGACCCGCTGGTCCGCATCGACACCGCCCAGCGCACCGCCCAGGTGGACGGCCGCGACCTCGACCTCACCTACCTGGAGTTCGAACTGCTCGCCCACCTCGTGGCCCATCCGGGCCGGGTGCACACCCGCGACCAGCTGGTCACCACGGTGTGGGGCTACGGCCACGTCGGCGACGGACGCACCGTGGACGTCCACATCGCCCGGCTGCGCCGCAAACTGGGCGCCGAGCACCGCCGGACGATCCAGACGGTGCGCCGCGTCGGCTACAAGTACACGCCGCCGACCGGACGCTGACCAGGCCCGGACCGCGCGCTCTGCTGTCGGCAGATCCGGTTCCGCCCCGCGACCGCACCGGGCACAGTGACCGGCATGAGACTTCTGGTGCTGGGCGGTACGGAGTTCGTGGGGCGGGCCGTCGTGGAGTCGGCGCTCCGGCGTGGCTGGGAGGTGACCGTCTTCCACCGCGGACGGCACGCGGCGCCGCCCGGCGTGCGGTCGCTGCACGGCGACCGCACCGCCGCCGACGGGCTCGCCGCGCTCGCCGCGGGCGGCCCCTGGGACGCCGTCGTCGACACCTGGTCGGCGGCGCCGCGCGCCGTGCGGGACGCGGCGCGGCTGCTGCGGGGCCGCGCCGGCCGCTATGTGTACATCTCCAGCCGTTCGGTGTACGCCTATCCCCCGGCGGGCGGGCGCGGCGAGGACGCGTCGCTGGTCGAGGGCGCGGAGGCCGGTGCCGGGCAGACCGACTACGCGCGGGACAAGCGGGGCGGGGAGCTGGCCGCCGTGGCGGCGTTCGGCGCGGACGACGCGCTGCTGGTGCGGGCCGGGCTGATCCTCGGTCCGTACGAGAACGTCGGCCGGCTGCCCTGGTGGCTGACCCGGATCGCCCGCGGCGGCCCGGTCCTGGCGCCCGGCCCGCGCGATCTGCCCGTGCAGTACGTCGACGTGCGCGATCTGGCCGAGTGGACGCTCAGGGCGGTGGAGCGGGGGCTCGGCGGCCCGTACAACCTGGTGAGCCCGCCCGGGCACACCACGATGGGCGGCCTCCTCGCGGCGTGCGCCGAGGCGACCGGCGCGGAGGCGCAGCTGCGCTGGATCGATCCGCGGGCGGTGCTGGACGCCGGCATCGAACCGTGGGTGGAGCTGCCGGTGTGGGTGCCGCCGGGCGGCGACCTGTACGAGGCCCTGCACCGCGCGGACGTCTCGCGGGCGCTGGCCACGGGGCTGGTGTGCCGTCCGGTCCGGGAGACCGTCGCCGACACCTGGGCGTGGCTGCGGGAGACCGGCGGCCGGGCACCGCAGCGGCCGGACCGTCTGCGCAAGGGCCTGGACCCGGAGGTGGAGGCGCGGGTGCTCGCCGCCGCCTCCGGGGTGGCCGGGGAGGTGCCGGAGGTGGCCGGGGGTGTAGCTGACACCACCCCCTGACCGGGGGTTCCGCCCCGTGACCGGGGCCGCCGGTTCGGCGAGACTGGCGGCATGGACACGAGGAGCGGACACCCCAGGACTGGCCGGACCTCCGCCGTCGTGCTCGCCGGCGCGCGGGGGCTCGCCCTCTCGGTCGTCGCGCTCGCCGGTTCGATCACCCTGTTCGTGCTGTCGGTGCTGTCGATCGCGCTCATCGTGCTGGGCATCGGGATCGTCACGACGCCCTGGGTGCTGACCGGGGTGCGGGCGTTCGCGAACTGGCGGCGGCTGCTGGCCGCGCAGTGGTGCGGGGTGCGGATACCGCCCGGGTACCGGCCGTTGCCCGCGGGCGCCAACCCGTGGGCGCGCACCTTCGGCATGCTCGGCGACCCGGCGACCTGGCGGGACCTCGGCTGGCTCATGACGGACATGACGGCCGGGTTCGCCACCGCGCTGCTGCCCGCGGCCCTGCTGGCGTATCCGGTGGAGGGCGTCGCGCTGGCGGCCGGGCTGTGGCGGGTCTGCACGGACGGCAGCCGGACCGGCTACTGGTACGGGTTCGTGCCGATCTCGGGGCAGGGCAGCGCGCTGCTCGCCGGGCTGCTCGGCCTGGTGCTGGCCGGCACGGCGTACGCCCTCGTCCCGGCTCTGCTGCGCGTCCACTTCCTGCTCACCCGTTCGGTGCTCGCGGCCGGTCAGGGCGGGCTCGCCGAGCGGGTGCGGGTGCTGACCGAGACCCGGCGGGACGCGGTGGACAGCTCCGCCGCCGAGCTGCGCCGCATCGAGCGGGACCTGCACGACGGCGCGCAGGCCCGACTCGTCGCGATGGGCATGGACCTGGGGACCGTCGAGGCGCTGCTCGACAAGGACCCGGCGCAGGCGCGGCACCTCCTCGCGCAGGCCCGCCGCAGCTCCGCCGAGGCCCTGGCCGAACTGCGTGACCTGGTCCGGGGCATCCATCCGCCGGTGCTGGCCGAACGCGGGCTCGGGGACGCCGTACGGGCGCTGGCGCTGCGGCTGCCGGTGGCCGCCGAGGTGAACGTGGAGCTGGACGGGCGGGCGGACGCGCCGGTCGAATCGGCCGCCTACTTCGCGATCAGTGAGGTGCTCACCAACGCGGTCAAGCACTCCGGCGCCGACCGGATCTGGGTCGATCTGCACCATGTGGCGCAGGACGGCGGGGCACTGCGGATCGCGGTCACCGACAACGGCAGGGGCGGCGCGGCGCTCGGAGCCGGTTCCGGGCTCTCCGGAATCGAACGGCGACTGGGTACATTCGACGGCATCCTGGCCGTCAGCAGCCCCGAGGGCGGTCCCACCATGGTGACCATGGAGATTCCGTGCGTGTTGTCCTAGCCGAAGACCTGTTCCTGCTGCGGGACGGGCTGGTCCGGCTGCTGGCGGCCTACGACTTCGAGATCGCCGCGGCCGTCGAGTCGGGGCCCGAACTGACCCGGGCGCTCGCCGAGCTGCGGCCGGACGTGGCGGTGGTCGACGTACGGCTGCCGCCGACGCACACCGACGAGGGCCTGCAGTGCGCGCTCGCGGCCCGCCGGGACCGGCCGGGGCTGCCGGTGCTGGTCCTCTCGCAGCACGTGGAGCAGCTGTACGCGCGCGAGCTGCTCGCCGACGGCGACGGCGGGGTGGGGTATCTGCTGAAGGACCGGGTGTTCGACGCCGAGCAGTTCGTGGACGCCGTACGCCGGGTGGCGGCGGGCGGTACCGCGATGGACCCGCAGGTGATCCAGCAGTTGCTGTCCCGGCGGGTGGCCGCCGACCGGCCGCTGGGCGGCCTGACGCCCCGGGAGCTGGAAGTGCTGGAGCTGATGGCGCAGGGCCGGTCGAACGCGGCGATCGCCGGGCAGCTCGTCGTCACCGAACGGGCCATCGCGAAGCACACCTCCAACATCTTCGCCAAGCTGGGACTTGAGGTCTCGGACGACGACAACCGGCGCGTCCTGGCCGTCCTCGCCTACCTCGACCGCTGACCACCCGAGGCTTTCGGCATCGCAACTCCCAACGTTCAAGGGTGTGTTGGGCCCGAGCGGCCCTGGGTGCCTCCGATGAATCCGTGCGCCCGCCGACCACCCCTGGGACCGGCCCCGTGCGAGAGGGCGCGCCGCCGCACTCCTGTCGGGCGCCTCGACGCCGCCCCGCGCGGAAGCCGCTCGAACGGCACCCGCCGCCCGCTCGAATCCGCTGTCCCGGACGGCTGGACCTGTGCGAAGGTGGCCCGGTGAACCAGGACTGGGAAGACCGGGTGACCGCCGCCTGGGCGGCCTTCGACGACTATCCGGAGGACGCCGCCGCCGACTTCCGGGCGGTGATCGACGCGCTGGCGGCCGAGCTGCCCGAGGGCAGCCCGCTGGGCCCCTTCGAGCGGGCCTGCGCCTGGGACTCGACCGGGCACTCGGACCGGGCGGTGACGCTGTACCGGGAGGCACTGGCCCGCGGGCTCGACGAGGCCAGCCGCTACAAGGGCCGCCGGACCCGGATCCAGCTGGCCAGTTCGCTGCGGAACACCGGCCGCGCGGACCAGGGCGCCGAACTGCTGATCCCCGAGCTGGACGTGCCCCCGGACGAGTTGGACGACGCCGTGCGGGCCTGTCTGGCGCTGTGCCTGTCCAGCCTCGGCCGCGACCGCGAGGCCCTGTCGCTGGCGCTCGGCGCCCTGGCCCCGCATCTGCCCCGCTACCAGCGCTCGATGGCCGCGTACGCCCGCGCCCTGACCGAACCGGAAGGCTGACCGGCCACCGCCGGCGCCGAACCGCCCGTGCGGGGCGGCCGCCCCGCACGCCCGTCCTCCCGACACCGCTGTCCCCACACCCGGCCGCGGCCGTGCCAGGTGCCCCGCGCCGTACGGATGACGGCCCGGGGACGCGGGTCACGGGACCGGGCCGGGGACACGGGACCGGGCGGTCGGACCGCACGGCGGGCCCGGCCCACCACTGGTGTCGCGGCCGGGCGGCGACCGGGCGCGCCGACGGTGACCAACCGCCGCCCCGCTCGTTCTCCCGGACGTGCAGTCACAGGATGTAGCCCAGCGTCACGCACCCTCCGCCCAAGCCTCCGGCCCGGTCATCGATGTCGAGCAGGCCGAGGCCGCGCTCGTCGAGCACTACCCGCGGCTGGTCCGGATCGCCTATCTGGTGCTGCCACCGGGACTCGGCCGCAGCCGGCGCGTCCTGACCGCGCACGCCCTGGTCCAGCGGGCCCTGCCCCGGGGCCGGACGTCGGCCTCGGTGATCCCGTCCCAGTCGACCGGACGCGACAGCGACCCCGGGTACTCCTTCGTACGGCTCCAAGTGGTGCGTACGGCCCTGGAGGCGGGGCTCCCGCTGAAACGCCGCGCGTGGCCCAAGCGGTCCCAGCTGCCGCCGCTGCTCCCCCAGGTCTGGGGCCTGCGACTGTTCCCGCGCTCGGGCGGCGCCGACGAACTCGCCCTCGACCAGCGTCTCGCGGCCCTCTCCGGCCCGGCCCGGGCCGCGTACGTGCTGCGCGGTCCCGAGCGGCTCGCGGACCCCGACGTGCGCCGGGTGCTGGCGGCCGCCGGAGCCGCCGACCCGGACGCCGCGCTCACGGAGGCGAACGGCGTCCCCGCGCAGTACGCGCTGCTCGACTCCCCGGAGTTCGACCCCTGCTCGCTCCAGGCCCGGCCCACCGATCTGATGCGGCGCAGGCAGCACACCAAGGCGGCGATCGCCGCCGCGGTCGCCCTCGCGGTGTGCGGTGTCCTCGTCGCGCTGCCGGGCGGCTGGGGCCCGGACGGCGCGGCGGCGCCCGCGTACGCCAAGAACCCGGCGGCCGAGGCCGCGCTGGACCCGGGCAAGCTCGTCCGGGCCGCCCCGACGGCGTGGAAGTCCTCGTCCCGCACCGACTTCTCGGTGTGGCCCGCCCGCGGCCCCCTCGTCCACGACTCCGGCCTGCTGCGCCGCGCGCTCGCGGTCTGGGCCCGGCCCGGCGAGTCGGTGCACGTCTCGGCGACCCCGGGCACCCAGACCGGCGGCCCGGCCGGACCGCCGCGGCTGCTGTACGCGGGCGAGGTCGACAACGTGCGCGTGGTGATCCTCTACGACGGTCTGCGCATCGCCCGGTACGCCGAACCGAAGAGCGACGGCGCGAAGGTCGCGGTCCTCGACCTGGCCCGCGTCGACGGCGCGACCGACGCCGAGGCGAGCGCGATCGTGGCGGCCCGCTCCGACGACAACGTCCGCTATCTGACCGCCCCTTGGGTGACGAAGGCCGCCGAGCGCGACCTGACGAAGCCGAGCGCGGGCGCGATGGACCTCGACCTGACCGACGGGATCACGGCGCCGCTGGCCGGCCCGGCGCTGCGGTCCGGCGCCTGCACGTCGTGGAACGCGCTGGAGTTGACCGACGCCTCGGGCACCCGGATCGCCACCGATCTCGGCGAACTGGTTCCGGCCCAGCTCACCACCGGTCGGCCCGGCGTCGGCGAGGCGCCCAGCAGGAGTGGGGCCGAGACGCTGGCCACATGGGCGCCGTTCGCCTGCTCGCTGGCCACGCAGCGCTCCGCGGGGGTGCGGAGCGTGAACGCCTGGGCCTACGCCGACCAGGCGCTGCCCGAGGCGACCGGGACGGCCGAGTGGGTGTGCACACGGGCCGAGACCTGGCGGGGCGACGGCACGTCGGTGCTCGCCCAGTTCCACACGCCGGGCGGCCGGTACGGGGCGGTCGCCGCCAGGGCCAAGGACGTCGCCGCGTGCGGTCCGCGCGATCCGCACGTGCTGGCCGGGGTGCTCTGGAAGTCCGAGGCCGGGTCCTGGTACCTGCTGGCCGCGGCCGGCCGGGACACCGAGTCGATCCGGGCGACCGGCGGGATCAGCGCGTCCGTCCACGGGCGGCTGCTCACCGCGCGGGCGAAGAAGGGGGCGCGCGCGGAGTTGGCGGGCACCCTCGACGGCGGGGCCCCGCTCGCCGCGCTGCGCTGAGCGCTCGGCCGGTGGGGCCGTGCGGTGCCGTCGGTCGTCCGCGGCGCCGCCGAGTCCGTGCACAAGGGTTCCACTCCTACCTACCCATCAGCATCTTGACGTTATGTCTAATAAGCAGGCCCGGCCGGTGGAGTCGGAGCGGATACCGCTCAAGCCCCGCAAGGTGTCCTTCTCGCGGGAGGACACACCCCTGCACTGGGTGCCCGACGACCCGTTCACCACGCACACCCTCAACGTGCTGCACCTGCTGCTGCCCGCCGGTGAGCGGCGGTTCGTCCCGCGGGCGCCGTCCGACGGCGGCCACGCCTTCGAGGTCGAACTCCGGCGCAGCGGGCGCACCGTGACGGTGCCGGCCGGCACCTCCGTGCTGGCCGCCGTACGGGCCGAGCTGCCGGACACCCCGTACTCCTGCATGCAGGGGTTCTGCGGGACCCGCCAACAGCGGGTGCTGGCGGGCGAGGTGGACCACCGGGACGAGGCCGGGGACACTTCCCGGGCCCTCGACGCGGCGGGGGACGGCGCGGAGCGGCCCGGGACGACGCGGATCTGTGTCTCGCGGGCCCTCGGCGACCGGCTGGTGCTGGACATGTGACGGATTCCGACGGACACCGGGACGGCTCCGGCCCCTGATGGGCTGGATTCGATCGGTAAGGTGTTCGTATGAGTACCGGGGTTCGCCGCAGAATGGGAGTCGAGGAGCGGCGGCAGCAGTTGATCGGCGTCGCCCTCGAACTGTTCAGCCGCCGCTCCCCCGACGAGGTCTCCATCGACGAGATAGCGTCGGCGGCGGGTATCTCACGCCCGCTCGTCTACCACTACTTCCCGGGCAAACTCAGCCTGTACGAGGCCGCGTTGAAGCGGGCCGCGGCGGAGTTGGCCGGTCGGTTCGCGGAGCCCGCGGAAGGCCCGCTCGGTCCGCGGCTGCTGCGGGTGATGGGCCGGTTCTTCGACTTCGTGGACGAGCACGGGCCCGGTTTCTCGGCACTGATGCGCGGCGGTCCGGCGGTCGGTTCCTCCACGACGAACGCGCTCGTCGACTCCGTACGGCAGGCCGCGTACGACCAGATCCTTTCGCATCTCGGGGTGGCGCACGCCCCGGCGCGGCTGGAACTGATCGTCCGCTCCTGGATATCGCTGGCCGAGTCGACCGCGTTGATCTGGCTGGACGGGCGGCGCATTCCGCGCGCCGAACTGGAGGTCCAGCTCGTGCAGGACTTCGCCGCGCTGGTCGTGGTGAGCGCCGCCCACGATGCGGAGATGGCCGACCTGCTGCGCGGGCTGGTCAAGGACGAACCGGCCGACGGTCCCTTGGCGGAACTGATCGGCCGACTGGTGTCCCTGGCGCCCTGAACCGGTCCGCGATCACCGGCTCCGGCGGTCGGACTTGCGGTACGACGGGTCGAGGTCGCGGATCTCGGCGGAGGCGTGCACGGTGGCGTCCTGCTCCGCGAGGTGCTCGCGGAGCAGGTCGAGCACGGCCTCGGTGAGCCTGGCCTTCGTCTCGTCGCCGCGCCCGGCGAGCAGTCCGATGCTCACGTGCACGGCGGCGTGCTCCCCTTCGGCCGGGTCGGCGTAGCCGGACGCGGTGAGCGTGCTGGGCCGGAACTGCGTCGTGCACGCGTCCGGCTTGGCCGCCGCGATCTCGACGACCGCCTCGTGCAGCGCCCGCGCGAAGCCCCCGCGGTCGAACGCGGGCTCCAGGGTGCGGGAGTAGTCGACGGTGATCTGCGGCATCTGCGCTCCTGTTCCACGGCGACGGCCTCGCCCCGGCCCGCGGCCGGGGTGGCCGCCACCACCGTACGCGCCGGTCGGTGGCGACGGCTCAGCAGGACGGCTTGCCCGCGTAGAGGGCCAGGGCCGTGTTGCCGCCCAGGGTGGCGGTGACCTGTCCCGAGGAGTTCACCGCGACCGTCGTGTCGGGGTCGCCGGGCGACCGGGTCGGCGGGTCGGCGGGTCGGCGGGTCGGGCCCAGGCTCCCGGCCGACCGGGCGGCAGGTCCGGCAGGTCCGGCAGGTCCGGCAGGTCCGGCAGGTCCGGCAGGTCCGGCAGGTCCGGCAGGTCCGGCAGGTCCGGCAGGTCCGGCAGGTCCGGCAGGTCCG
>NZ_JBIAXM010000028.1:65307-118400 GCF_042896695.1 Streptomyces sp. NPDC001270
CAGCGTACCGGTACGGGGGTGCCGCCCGCGGTCCGCGAGGGGGCCGGGGGCGGCAGCCCCGACGTTCCTGACCGGCCGTCAGATCATGGTCCACCACACCGTGGTGTCGGCCGGCACCTTCGCCTCACCGCCGGCCTCGGTCACCTCGTCGCCGCTGCTCAGCAGGACCCGGCCGTGGGAGCGGGTGGTCACCGACTCCCCCGTCGTGTTCGCCACGCACACGAACTCCCCACGCCGGAAGGCCAGGACTCCCTCGGGGGCGCGCAGCCACTCCACCGCGTCGCCCGCGCCGAGGCCCGGCTCGGCGCGGCGAAGCCGCAGCGCCCGGCGGTACAGCTCCAGCGTCGAACCGGGCGTGCCCTGCTGTGCCTGCACACTCAGCTCACCCCAGGCCGGCGGCTGCGGCAGCCAGCTGCCGCCGCTGCCGAAGCCGTACGAGGGTCCCGTACGCGTCCAGGGGATGGGCACCCGGCAGCCGTCGCGGAAGCCGTCCTGGCCGGCGCCGCGGAAGTACGCCGGGTCCTGGCGTACCTCGTCCGGCAGGTCGACGACGTCGGGCAGGCCCAGTTCCTCGCCCTGGTAGAGGTAGGCCGACCCGGGCAGCGCCAGCATCAGCAGGGTGGCGGCGCGGGCCCGGCGCAGACCCTGCTCGCGGTCGCCCGCGGTGCGGATCTGGGTGCCCAGGCCCGGCGGGTTGGCGAAGCGGGTGGCGTGCCGGGTGACGTCGTGGTTGGAGAGCACCCAGGTGGCGGGGGCGCCGACCGGGCGCATGGCGTCCAGGGTGCGGTCGATGATCCGGCGCAGCTCCCCGGCGTCCCAGTCGGTGCTCAGGTACTGGAAGTTGAACGCCTGGTGCAGTTCGTCCGGGCGGACGTAGCGCGCGGTGCGTTCGACCGTCGGGGTCCACGCCTCGGCGACGAACATCCGCCCGCCCGTCCGCCGCGACCGCCCTGGTGCCGACGCGCCCGCGGGCTCCTCCTCGCCCGCGTACTCGTCGAGGACGGTGCGCCACTCGCGGTAGACGGCATGCACGCCGTCCTGGTCGAAGAACGGCATGACGTCGTTGCCGAGCAGCCGGACCTGGTCGCGCGTGCCGATGTCCGGCAGGCCCTCGGCCTTCACCAGACCGTGGGCCACGTCGACACGGAAGCCGTCCACCCCGAGGTCCAGCCAGAACCGCAGGATCGTACGGAACTCGTCGCCGACGGCCGGGTGTTCCCAGTTGAAGTCGGGCTGTTCGGGGGCGAACAGGTGGAGGTACCACGCGCCGTCCGGCACCCGGGTCCAGGCCGGGCCGCCGAAGACGGACTCCCAGTCGTTGGGCGGGAGTTCACCGCGGGCGCCCTTGCCGGGCCGGAAGTGGTAGCGGTCCCGCAGCGGCGAGCCGGGTCCCTCGGCGAGCGCCCGCTTGAACCATTCGTGCTGGTCGGAGGAGTGGTTGGGGACCAGGTCGACGATGATCCGCAGGCCCTCCGCGTGGGCGTCGCGGATCAGCCCGTCGGCGTCCGCGAGGGTGCCGAACATGGGGTCCACGGCCCGGTAGTCGGCGACGTCGTAGCCCGCGTCGGCCTGCGGCGAGGCGTAGAACGGGCTGAGCCACACGGCGTCCACGCCGAGGGCGCGCAGATAGGGAAGGCGGGAGCGGACTCCTGCCAGGTCGCCCATGCCGTCGCCGTCGGAGTCGGCGAAGCTGCGCGGATAGACCTGGTAGATGACCGCGTCGCGCCACCAGTCACGGTGCGCGGCGCCGGGGGCGGCTGCGTGGGGGGAGGGGGGTGCGGACGGGGCGGCAGGGTGCTGTCGGCTCATGGCGTCCTTGCTGCGATGGGTTCCCGCGCTCCGGGACGGCCGGGCGCGGGGCGGATGTCGGTTCGTCGGACGGATACGGCGCGTGGGTGCGGGGGCCTTGCCGGATCCGGGCGTCAGCCCTTGGTGCCACCGGTGGTCGGGCCGGGCACCAGGTTCTTCTGTACGAGGTGGAAGAACGCGGACACGGGTATCGCGACCGGCACGGCGGTGGCCGCCATCGGATTGCGCTGGTCGTCGTGCTCGCTGACGAAGCCGGTGTAGCTGCCGACGAGCCGCCGGGCGCCGGTGACCGCGGCGGAGGTCTCGACGGTGGTCGTGGTCATGGGAACTCCTGCCTCGGATCGCGGGCTGCTGCTCGGTGCGGTTGCGCCGGCGGCGGTGGAACGAGGTGAAGACGATCAGGACGGCCAGCAGCAGGATGCCGTAGGCGGCCGACTGCGCGAAGTCACGCGGCTGCTGTCCGAAGCCCCGGTAGGAGGCCCGGGTCACCAGGATCTGTGCGTCCGGGGCGGTGGTGCCGGAGCGCAGGAGGATCACGGCGGACTGGTTGAGGGTCCAGCTGACGCCCAGGAGTACGACGGTGGAGCTGACGGCCGTCAGGCCGGCCAGGGTGACGTACCTGAACCGCTGCCAGGCGCCCGCGCTGGGCGCGGTACGTCGGTGCCTCGTCGGTGGCGTTGGAGGTGTCCCACCAGGTGAGGGTGACCGGGCCGGCCGCCCGGTCGCCGCCGCTGCCGCCCGCGCCGCCCGCGCCGCCCGCCGTCGCCGCCGGGGCGAGGGACGCCACCAGCGCCAGGGCCGCTATGCCACGCCGCATGAGTGCTCCTTGGAGGTGAGATGCCCGAGTGGTGCAGGGAGCGGGCCCGTCCGCCGCCCCGGGGCTTGCCGACCGCGCCGGTGGGTCCCCCGCTCCGTGAGGCCGGGGGCGGGGAGGCCGCCGGGCGACGTGAAGGTAACAGCGTTGCAACCCGCGCGAAAGACCTTGCAGAAAAATAGTGCAAGCGGTGCCGCGGGCCTCGTGTCGTGGCCCGGCGCTCCGGTCCGCCCGGAGGGCCGGACCCGCCCGTCGGGCCGCGCACGGCCTGGCAGTCCCGCTGACCGGCGGGACCCGAGTGGCCGTGCAAGACTCTGCAAGATCTTGCCGCTCCCCGGCTCGACCGGAAGGACGAGGAACCGCGATGACGCAGCTCCCCGCAGCGGACCGTTCGGCCTCTCGCGCCCGGCGTCCGGTCGGTGGGCAGCGAAGGACACGACCGGTACAGTCCGGTGGCGTGACCACACGGCTCGCGGACATCGCCGCGCAGGCGGGGGTGAGCGAAGCGACGGTCAGCCGTGTCCTGAACGGCAAGCCGGGTGTCGCCGCCACCACCCGCCAGTCCGTGCTGGCCGCGCTGGACGTGCTCGGCTACGAGCGGCCGGTACGGCTGCGGCAGCGCAGCGAGGGCCTGGTGGGGCTGATCACGCCGGAGCTGGAGAACCCGATCTTCCCGGCGCTGGCACAGGTCATCGGCCAGGCGCTGACCCGCCAGGGCTACATCCCGGTGCTCGCCACCCAGACCCCGGGCGGGTCGACGGAGGACGAGCTGACCGAGATGCTGGTGGACCGCGGGGTGGACGGGATCATCTACGTCTCCGGGCTGCACGCGGACACCACCGCCGACACGCAGCGCTACGAACGGCTGCGCGCCCGGGGCATGCCGTTCGTCCTCGTCGACGGTTTCTCGCCGAAGGTGCAGGCGCCGTTCATCTCGCCCGACGACCGGGCGGCGATGACGCTGGCGGTGACGCACCTGGTGTCGCTCGGGCACACCCGGATCGGGCTGGCCCTCGGGCCGAAGCGGTTCGTGCCGGTGGTGCGCAAGATCGAGGGTTTCGTGCGGGCGATGCGGGACCAGTTGGGGCTGGCCGCGCGGACGGTCGAGGCGGAACTGATCCAGCACTCCCTGTACACGCTGGAGGGCGGCCAGGCGGCGGCCGCGGCGCTGGTCGAACGGGACTGCACCGCCGTGGTCTGCGCCAGCGACATGATGGCGCTCGGCGCGATACGGGCGGTGCGGCAGCGCGGCCTGGACGTCCCCCGGGACGTCTCGGTGGTCGGCTTCGACGACTCCCCGCTGATCGCCTTCACCGACCCGCCGTTGACCACGATCCGCAAGCCGGTGCCGGCGATGGGGCAGGCGGCGGTGCGCACCCTGCTGGAGGAGATCGGCGGAACCCCCGCCCCGCACAGCGAGTTCGTGTTCATGCCGGAGCTGGTGGTGCGCGGTTCGACGGCGTCGGCGCCCGGGGACCGCGGCCGTCCCTGACCGGCGCGGGCCCCGTCCGGGAGGGCGCGGGGCACGACGGGCGGGCCGGGTGCCGGTGGGCACCGGGGGTATCCCGGTGTCGTAGAACATGCGTTGTGGACCCGACCTTGGGATGATCTGTCCGAGATGGCTTTTCTGGCAGACTCTGTGCCTATGAGTGACTCGACCGTGACACCGCCGGAAGGTCGTGTGGAGGAGGCCGCTCCGCAGGCGGTCACGGGCGAGCGCGTGCGGCGTTCCGTGGTGCGGCTGCGCACCCCGCGACGGCCCCGCCTGTGGTTCGAGATCCTGCTCATCGCGGTGAGTTACTGGACGTACTCGCTGATCCGCAACGCGGTTCCGGAGCAACGCGGCAAGGCGCTGCGCAACGCCGACTGGATCTGGCGGACCGAGCACGGGCTGGGCATCGCCGTCGAGGGGTTCGTCAACCACACCGTGAACTCGGTCGCTTGGCTGATCGTGGGGATGAACTACTACTACGCGACGCTGCACTTCGTGGTGACGCTCGGGGTACTGGTGTGGCTGTACCACAGTCATCCCGGGCGCTACGCGGCGGCGCGGCTCGCGCTGTTCGCGACGACGGGCGTGGCCCTGCTCGGCTACTACCTGTTTCCGCTGGCCCCGCCCCGGCTGATGAACGGCGGGCACTTCGTCGACACGGTGCTGATCCACCACACGTGGGGCTCGATGGCCTCGGGCGATCTGAAGCACATGTCGAACCAGTACGCCGCGATGCCGTCGATGCACATCGGCTGGTCCCTGTGGTGCGGGCTGACGATCTTCGCGCTGGCCAAGGTGCCCTGGGTGCGGGTGATCGGCCTGCTGTACCCGGCGGCGACCCTGGTGGTCATCGTCGCGACCGCCAACCACTTCTGGCTCGACGCGGTCGGCGGCGTCCTGTGCCTGGCCTTCGGTTTCGCCCTGGCCCGGCTGTGGTGCGGCGCCCTGCCGTACGCCCTGCCCCGCCTGGTGCCGGCCTGCCCGCGGGGACGCCGGTCGCCGTCCTGGGCCCAGGCGTCGTAGGGCGCCGCCGCACCGCGGCGGACTTCGCCCGATCCGGCCGAGCGGCACCGGCCGTCATGGGCTCAGGCGTCGTGGGACGTCATGGGCTCAGGCGTCGTAGAAGAGTTCCTCCGCGACCGTGCGGGCGCGGCGGGTCGTACGGCGGTAGGCGTCCAGCATGTCGCCCGCGTGGCCCGAGGTGTAGCCGAGGTAGCGGCCCACGGCGGCGAGTTCGCGGGGGTCGGTGGGGAAGGTGTCGCCGGCCCGGCCGCGGACCAGCATGACGGCGTTGCGGACCCGGGTGGCCAGGATCCAGGACTCGTCCAGGGTCGCGGCCGCCTCGTCGGACAGCAGTCCGGCCGCGCGGGCGGCGGCCAGGGCCTCGCGGGTACGGGTGGTGCGCAGGCCCGGCTCGGCCCAGGCGTGCCGCAGCTGGAGCAGCTGCACGGTCCACTCGACGTCGGAGAGCCCGCCGGGGCCCAGCTTGGTGTGCAGTTTCGGGTCGGCGCCGCGCGGCAGGCGTTCGGACTCCATGCGGGCCTTCAGCCGCCGGATCTCGCGCACCGCGTCGTCGTCCAGGCCCTGGGACGGGTAGCGCAGCGGATCGACCAGCTCGATGAAGCGGCGGCCCAGGTCGGCGTCCCCGGCGACCGGCTCCGCCCGCAGCAGCGCCTGGGACTCCCAGACCAGGGACCATCTGCGGTAGTACGCCTCGTACGACCGCAGGGTGCGGACCAGCGGACCCGACTTGCCCTCGGGGCGCAGATCGGCGTCGATCAGCAGCGGCGGGTCGGCGCTCGGGATCTGGAGGAGCCGGCGCATCTCGGACACGACCTTGTTCGCCGCCTCGGCGGCCTCGCGGTCGCTGACGCCGTCCTGCGGTTCGTGCACGAAGATCACGTCGGCGTCGGAGCCGTAGCCCAGTTCGTGGCCGCCGAAGCGGCCCATGCCGATGATCGCGAAGCGGGTCGGCAGGGTGTCGCCCCAGCCGGCCCGGACCACCGCGCGCAGCGTGCCCGCGAGGGTCGCCGCGGTCAGGTCCGACACTGCGCCGCCGACCCGGTCCACCAGCGCGCCCTGGTCGGGCTCGACCGGGTTGGCCTCGGTGCCGTAGGAGTCGACGATGTCGGCGGCGGCGGTGCGGAACAGCTCCCGGCGGCGGACGCCGCGGGCCGCCGTGACGCCCTGCCCGGCGTTCTCCGCGCGGCCCACCGCGGCCAGGATCTCCTGCTCCAGGGGGGCGCGTCCGCGGGGTTCGAGGCCGCCTGCGTCGCCGTCGCCGAGCAGGGCCACCGCCTCGGGGGCGCGCATCAGCAGGTCGGGGGCGAGCCGGCCGGCCGACAGGACCCGGGCCAGGTTCTCGGCCGCCGCGCCCTCGTCCCGCAGCAGCCGCAGGTACCAGGGGGTCTTGCCGAGCGCGTCGGAGACCTTGCGGAAGTTGAGCAGGCCCGCGTCCGGGTCGGCCGAGTCCGCGAACCAGCCCAACAGGACCGGCAGCAGGGTGCGCTGGATGGCCGCCTTGCGGGTGACGCCCGCGGCCAGCGCCTCCAGGTGGCGCAGCGCGGCGGCGGGGTCGGCGTAGCCGAGGGCGACCATGCGCTCGCGGGCCGCCTCGGCGCTCAGCCGGGCCTCGCCGGGCGCGAGTTGGGCGACCGCGGCGAGCAGCGGGCGGTAGAACAGCTTCTCGTGCAGGCGGCGCACCACGCCGGTGTGCTGCCGCCATTCGCGGATCAGGCCGGTCACCGGGTCGGTGCGCAGGCCGAGGGAGCGGCCGATGCGGCGCAGGTCGGCCTCGTCCTCGGGGACGAGGTGGGTGCGGCGCAGCCGGTGGAGCTGGATGCGGTGTTCCATGGAGCGCAGGAAGCGGTACGCCTCGTCGAGCCGGGCGGCGTCGGCGCGGC
Source organism: Streptomyces sp. NPDC001270 (assembly GCF_042896695.1). Classification (NCBI taxonomy): domain Bacteria; kingdom Bacillati; phylum Actinomycetota; class Actinomycetes; order Kitasatosporales; family Streptomycetaceae; genus Streptomyces; species Streptomyces sp. NPDC001270. The sequence continues at coordinate 72,326 of NZ_JBIAXM010000028.1, forward strand.
CGACGTAGCCGCCGGCGGCGAGGGCGGCGAGCGCGTCCAGGGTGGTGCCGCTGCGCAGCGCGGGGTCGGACCGGCCGTGCACCAACTGCAGGAGCTGGACGGCGAATTCGACGTCGCGCAGGCCGCCGGGGCCCAGCTTCAGCTCGCGGTCGACCTCGGCGGCGGGGATGTTCTCGACGACGCGCCGGCGCATCTGCTGCACGTCGGGGACGAAGTTCTCCCGTTCGGCGGCCTGCCAGACCAGGGGTTCGACCGCGTCGACGTACTCCTCGCCCAGTTCGATGTCCCCGGCCACCGGGCGGGCCTTGAGCAGCGCCTGGAACTCCCAGGTCTTCGCCCAGCGCTGGTAGTAGGCGAGATGACTGCTGAGGGTGCGCACCAGCGGGCCGTTGCGGCCCTCGGGACGGAGATTGGCGTCGACCGGCCAGATGCTGCCCTCGACCGTGGTCTCGGAGCAGATCCGCATCATGTGCGAGGCGAGTTTCGTGGCGGCCCGCAGGCCCTTGTCCTCGTCGGCGCCGTCCACGGCCTCCCCGACGAAGATCACGTCCACGTCGGAGACGTAGTTCAGCTCGTGGCCGCCGCACTTGCCCATCGCGATCACCGCGAGCCGGCACAGCGCGGCGTCGTCGGGCGCGGCGGTGCGGGCGATGGCGAGCGCGGCGCGCAGGGTGGCGGTGGCGAGGTCGGCGAGTTCGGCGGCGGTCTGGGCGACGTCGGTGGTGCCGCACACGTCGCGGGCGGCGATGGACAGCAGACAGCGGCGGTAGGCGACGCGCAGCGAGACGGGGTCGGTGGCCTCGGCCAGGCCCCGCTCGAACTCCTCCACCCCGGGGTGCAGGTCGCGCGGCTCGTAGGTGACCAGCTCCGCCCAGTCCCGCGGGTGCCGGGCCAGGTGGTCGGCGAGGGCCTCGGAGGCGCCGAGCACGCCGAGCAGGCGGTCGCGCAGCGGCTTGGCCGCTATCAGCGTGTCGAGCAGTTCACGGCGGGCGGTGGGGTCGGGCTGGGCCTCCAGCAGCCGTACCAGGCCGTGCAGCGCGAGGTCCGGGTCGGCGGTCGCGCCCAGCGCCTCCAGGAGCACCGGGTCGTCGCGGACGGGTGCCAGCTCGGCGCCGTCGAGCAGGCGCTCGGCGCCGGAGGGGTCGGTGAAGCCGTGCCGCAGCAGTCGCGTGAAGGTACTGCTCCTGCGCCCCGGCGTCATCCGCGGCCTCCCCTCGGATCGGGTTGAATCGGGTCTCATCGGGTCGGATCAGGTATCGCATCAGGTCAGGATCAAGCCGTCCTGGCCAGAGCCTAACCGCAGAGCCCGGGTGAAGCGCCGGGGCGGTCCGCGATGAGTTGCGCGCGTCCGCCCGGTCTGTCCCTTGAGAACACCGTCGTTGCGCAGGGAGGCACGATGCCGGAACCCATGGGCGAGCTGGACCGCCAGTACTCCGGGGCGGGCGCCACCGCGCCCGCCTGGTCCGCGGCCGAGGCGCTGCTGCGTACGGCCGAACTGTTCTGGATCTCGACCGTACGGCCCGACGGGCGTCCGCATGCGACCCCGCTGCTCGTGGTCTGGGACGGCGGGGCGCTGCACTTCGCGACCGGTGCCGGGGAACGCAAGGCGCGCAACCTCGACCGCAACCCGGAGGTGGTGCTGACCACCGGCGCCGGCGCCTGGGACGAGGGCTACAACCTGGCGGTGGAGGGCACGGCGGTGCGCGTCGCCGAGGACGGGCGGCTGCGCGGGCTGGCCGCCGCCTGGGCGGCGAAGTACGGCTCCGAGTGGCGCTTCGGCGTACGGGACGGCTGCTTCGAGCACGGTCCTGGACGGGCGACGGTGTTCGCGGTGGCGCCGCGGGTCGTCCTGGGTTTCGGCAGGTTCGCCGAGGGGGAGCCGTTGGGCCAGACGAGGTGGCGGTTCGGCTGACCGGGGTCCGGCGGGCCGGACCCCGGTCAGGACCCGGTCAGGACCCGGACAGGACTTGCTGGACCGCAGGGAACCCGCCGGGCCGCGGGGAGCCCGCCGGGCTGATGGGAACCCACCGGCCCCGGCAGGATCCGCCCGGCCCGGCCGGGAAACCGTGCCGGTCGGCCCGTCGGCCGGCCGGGCCACACGCGGGGCCCACGCGGCCGGGCCGCGCGGGGCAGTAGTTCACGCGGTTTTCATCCGCCGGGATGCGGGGCATGGGACCACCGACTGTTGGCGTGTACATGATTCACAAGCACCGCCACTCCGCCTTCTCCCCTCACCGGAGGTAGATGTGTCCGGCAGTTCCGTGTTCCGCCGAGCCCGTACCCTCGTGGCGTCCGCGGTGGCCCTCGCCGCGGCCGGCTTCGGGGTGTGGACCGGCCTCGGCAGCGAGTCCGCGCACGCCGCGGGCGCCGTGCCGGCCCCGGACCACGTGGTCGTCGTGGTCTTCGAGAACCACGCGTACAGCCAGGTCATCGGCTCCTCCAGCGCCCCGTACATCAATTCGCTGGTCACGGGCGGCGCCAACCTGACCCAGTCGTACGCCGAGACCCACCCGAGCCAGCCCAACTACTTCGCGCTGTTCTCCGGCTCCACCCAGGGCATCACGGACGACAGCTGCTACACCCCCGGCTTCGCCACGGCCGCCAACCTGGCCTCCGAGCAGCTCGCCGCCGGCCGCACCTGGGCCAGCTACAACGAGACCCTGCCCAGCCAGGGCTCCACCACGTGCAGCAGCGGGAAGTACGCCCGCAAGCACAACCCGTGGTTCGGCTTCAGCAACGTGCCGACCTCGACCGCGAAGACGTTCGCGCAGTTCCCGACCGACTACGCCACGCTGCCGCAGCTGTCCTTCGTGGTCCCGAACCTGTGCAGCGACATGCACGACTGCTCGGTGTCCAGCGGCGACACCTGGCTGAAGAACAACCTGGGCGCCTACGCCACCTGGGCCAAGACCCACAACAGCCTCCTCGTCGTCACCTTCGACGAGGACAACAGCCTCAGCGGCAACCGCATCCCGACGGTGTTCTACGGCCAGCAGGTCACCGCGGGCACCAGTTCCTCGACCAAGTACAACCACTACGACCTGCTGCGCACCCTGGAGGACTCGCAGGGCCTCACGAGCCACGCGGGCAACGCGGCCTCCGCCAAGGACATCACCGGCATCTGGACGTCCTGACGTGTACGTAGCGGACAGCCGCGCGAGCACGCCGTCCGCGGAAGGCGCCGTCCGGCCGCAACACGCCGGGCGGCGCCGCCACGCGGTCGCGCCCACCGTCCTCGCGCTCGGCACGGTCAGCCTGGTCACCGACGTCTCCTCGGAGATGGTCACGGCGGTGCTGCCGCTGTACCTGGTCGCGGGGCTCGGTCTGTCGCCGCTGGGCTTCGGACTGCTCGACGGCATCTACAACGGTTTCTCCGCGCTCGTCCGGCTCGTCGGCGGCCACCTCGCCGACCGCGGCGGCGGCCGGCACAAGTGGGTGGCCGGCCTCGGCTACGGCGTCTCGGCGCTGTGCAAGCCACTGCTGCTCGTCGCGCACACCCTGACCCCGATCGGGGTGATCCTGGCCGCCGACCGCACCGGCAAGGGCCTGCGCACGGCCCCGCGCGACGCCCTGATCTCGCTCTCCAGCACGCCCGGGACCCGCGGCCGGGCGTTCGGCGTGCACCGCGCCATGGACACGGCAGGCGCCCTGCTCGGCCCGCTCGTCGCCTTCCTGATCCTGCGGGCCACGGTGGACGGCTACGACGCCGTGTTCACGGTGAGCTTCTGCGTGGCCGCCACCGGGGTGCTGGTCCTGGTCCTGTTCGTACCGGGCGGGGCGGGCGGCACGTACCGGCCGGACCGCCGCACGAACGCGCCGGGTGTGTCCCGGCCGGCCGCCGACGGCGACGCACGGCCCACGTTGCGCGCCGCCCTCGCCCTGCTGCGCCGCCGCGACCTGCGCCGGATCACGGTCTGCGCGCTGCTGCTGGGCCTGGCCACGGTCAGCGACTCCTTCATGTACCTGCTGCTGCAACGCCGTCTCGGCGTCCCCGACCGCTGGTTCGCGCTGCTGCCGCTCGGCACGGCCGCCGCCTTCCTGCTGCTCGCGGTGCCACTGGGCCGGCTCGCCGACCGGGTGGGGCGCTGGCGGATCTTCCTGGCCGGCCACGGCGCCCTGCTGGCGGCGTACGGCCTGCTGCTCACCTCCTGGCACGGCACCGCCCTGCCGTACGCGGTCCTCGCCCTGCACGGCGGCTTCTACGCGGCCACCGACGGCGTCCTGATGGCGGCGGCCTCGGACGGCGTGCCCGAGGCGCTGCGCTCCTCCGGACTCGCCGTCGTGCAGACCGGACAGGCCCTGACCCGGTTCGCCTGCTCGCTGCTGTTCGGCGCGGCGTGGACGCTGTGGGGCGACCGCACGGCGCTGACGGCGGCGACGGTGGCGCTCGCGGCCTGCGCGGCCTGCTCGTACGCCCTCCGCCCGACCCCGGAACACACCTCTGACACCGACCGGGAGCACACCCCATGACCCTGCGGTCCCGCATCTTGGTCCTGGCCTCGGCCGTCGTCGTCCTGGCGGCGGTCGCGCTGGCGGCCGTCCTGCACGCGTCGGCACGGGCCGAGCGCCGCGACCACACCCAGGCGGGCGGCCCGCCGGTCGCCTCCGGCCGGGTCGCGCTGACGGACCCCGGCCGGCTGGTGTTCCGCAACATGGCCTGGGGCCCGCACCGCGACGAACTCACCGAGGTCCCGGCGGGCGCCCCGGACGCGCCGCGCACCGCCTCGGGCGTCACGTGCCTGCGCTTCCACGCCGCGTCCGGCACCGGCGTGTGCCTCCAGGCGGTGCACGGCCCGGTCTCGGACTCCTACCGCGCCCTGATCCTCGACGCCCGGCTGCGCACGACGGCCCGCTACGACGTCCCCGGCATCCCCTCCCGCGCCCGGGTCTCCCCCAGCGGCCGGTTCGCCGCCTGGACGGCGTTCGTGGGCGGCGACTCGTACGCAGGCACGAACTTCTCCACCCGCACCACCATCGTGGACACGGCGACGGGCCGGCTGATCCCGTCCCTGGAGGAGTTCCACGTCGTCAAGGACGGCCGCGCCCACACCTCCCCCGACGTCAACTTCTGGGGCGTGACGTTCGCCGCGGACGACCGCACCTTCTACGCGACCCTGGCCACGAAGGGGAAGACGTACCTGGTCCGCGGCGACCTGACGACGGACACCGTGACGACCCTGCACGAGAACGTCGAGTGCCCCTCGCTGTCCCCCGACGGCACCCGGATCGCGTACAAGAAGCGGGTGCCCGGCCTGCCCGCGGACGCCCCCTGGCACCTGTACGTCCTCGATCTGCGCACGATGCGCGAGACCCCGCTCGCGGAGCGGCGCAGCGTCGACGACCAGGTGGTGTGGCGGGACGCGCACACCATCGTGTACGCGCTGCCCGGCGACTACGGGGCCGACCTGTACCAGGTCCCGGCGGACGGCACGGGCACGGCACGGCGGATCAGTCCGGCCGCGGTGTCCCCGGCGTACCTGGGCTGACCGCCGCGCGGACGCCCGCCGGCCCGGCTCGCCTCCCGCCCTGTCGCACGGCGGCCCTCCCGGAACCACACTGGTCAGTGGAGGGCCCCGCGGAGGGCGCGCGCCCACGACGGAAGGACGGACCCATGCCCACGGACACCGTTCCCGGCCCGCTGCGGGTCCTGGTCTTCGGCGGCGCCCTGCGCGCCGATTCGGCCAACTCCCGCCTCGCCGCCCTCGTGGCCCGGCTCGTCTCCGGCACCGGTGCCACCGTCGACCTCGCCGGGATGCGCGATTTCGGCATGCCCTTGTACGACGGCGACGTGGAGGCCGCCGAAGGGCTTCCGCCGGGCGCCCTCGCTCTGCGCGACCGGATCGACCGGAACGACGCCTTCGTCATCTCCTCGCCGGAGTACAACGCCTCCGTGCCGGGCGTGCTGAAGAACGCGATCGACTGGGTCTCACGGGTCCGGCCGCAGCCCTTCAAGACGAAGCACGCGCTGCTCGTCTCGGCCTCGCCGTCCCTGGTCGGCGGCAACCGCGGGCTGTGGGCGCTGCGGGTTCCCCTGGAACACCTGGGCACCCGCGTCTACCCGGACATGTTCAGCCTGCCCAACAGCTACCAGGCGTTCGCCGAGGACGGCACGCTGGCCGACACGGGACTGCAGCACCGGCTGAGCGAGACCGTGTCGGGTTTCCTCAGCCTCGTCGAGGCGGACGTGCGCTACGTCTGCCTGGAACGCCGCTGGTACGAGTTCCTGGGCGACCGCACCGAGGCGGCCATCACGCAGCGGGCGGAGGCGTGATGCCGGACCCGTGCGGCGCGTGACGCGGCCCCGCCGGGGGCGCGGAACGGCCCCCGGGCAGCCCCCGGCCCGCCCCTACAGCACCGGCAGGTTCTTCCGCAGCTCGAACGCCGTGACCTCGCTGCGGTACTCGTGCCACTCGGCGCGCTTGTTGCGCAGGAAGAAGTCGAAGACGTGCTCGCCGAGGGTGTCGGCGACCAGGTCGCTGCGCTCCATCAGGGTCAGTGCCTCGCCGAGATTCTGCGGCAGCGGCTCGATGCCCATCGCCCGGCGCTCGGCGTCGGAGAGCGCCCAGACGTCGTCCTCGGCGCCCGGCGGCAGCTCGTAGCCCTCCTCGATGCCCTTGAGGCCCGCGGCCAGCAGTACGGCGTACGAGAGGTAGGGGTTGGCGCCCGAGTCCAGGGAGCGCACCTCCACCCGGGCCGAGCCGGTCTTGCCCGGCTTGTACATCGGGACCCGGACCAGGGCCGAGCGGTTGTTGTGGCCCCAGCAGATGTACGAGGGCGCCTCGCCGCCGGCGCCCGCCGTGCGCTCGGAGCCGCCCCAGATGCGCTTGTAGGAGTTCACCCACTGGTTGGTGACCGCCGAGATCTCCGCCGCGTGCCGCAGCAGGCCCGCGATGAAGGAGCGGCCGACCTTGGAGAGCTGGTACTCCGCGCCGGACTCGTAGAACGCGTTCCGGTCGCCCTCGAAGAGGGAGAGGTGGGTGTGCATGCCGGAGCCCGGGTGCTCGCTGAACGGCTTGGGCATGAAGGTCGCGTGCACCCCCTGCTCCAGCGCGACCTGCTTCATGACCAGGCGGAAGGTCATGACGTTGTCGGCCGTGGAGAGCGCGTCGGCGTAGCGCAGGTCGATCTCCTGCTGACCCGGGGCGCCCTCGTGGTGGGAGAACTCCACGGAGATGCCCATCGACTCCAGCATGGTGATCGCCTGGCGGCGGAAGTCCATGCCGACGTTGGTCGGGGTGTGGTCGAAGTAGCCGGAGTTGTCGGCCGGGGTGGGGCGGGTGCCGTCGAGCGGGCGGTCCTTCAGCAGGAAGAACTCGATCTCGGGGTGGGTGTAGAAGGTGAAGCCCAGGTCGGAGGTGCGGGCGAGGGCGCGCTTGAGGACGTAGCGCGGGTCGGCGAAGGACGGTGAGCCGTCGGGCATGAGGATGTCGCAGAACATGCGGGCCGTGCCGGGGGTCTCCGCGCGCCAGGGCAGGACCTGGAAGGTGGACGGGTCCGGCTTGGCGATCATGTCGGACTCGTAGACCCGGGCGAAGCCCTCGATGGCGGAGCCGTCGAAGCCGATGCCCTCGTCGAATGCCTGTTCAAGCTCGGCGGGGGCCACGGCGACGGACTTCAGGAAGCCCAGTACGTCCGTGAACCACAGGCGTACGAACCGGATGTCGCGTTCCTCCAAGGTCCGGAGCACGAACTCCTGCTGCTTGTCCATCTTCCGATTCCCCATCCTTGCTGGTCAGGCCGCCTTCCCCCGGTGCCGGGCGGAGGCGGTCGGGCACCTGAGCATCCCACCACAACACCATTTCGTGCGCGTTGCGGACCTTGATCGCCCGGCCGACCCCGGCCTGAACGCGCGGGGCCCGGCGGGTGCACTGCCCTGCCGCCCATCTTGCCTGCTCGGACCCTCATCCGTAATGGCCGATACCGATCGTTCCTGTCCGCTGTGGTCGGGGCCACCGGTGCGGCATCCACGCGCGTTTCGCCGGCCCGGATTCCTGTGCCCTCCCTACGAAGACGGCCCTTGCCCCATTACGATCAGCGAGCGCCACTTCTGCACCGCTTCCCCGACTCTTTTTGCCCTTTCCTCTCTTCCCCCCAGAAGGACACGCCTCATGGGTTCCGCCAAGAAAAGCAGCAGCGCGGCACGCAAGGCCCGTATCGCGGAGATGCAGCGCGCCGAGCGCGCCCGCGAGCGCCGCAACCGGCTGCTCACCGTCGCCGCGAGCGTGGTGGTCGTCGCCGGTCTCATCGTCGGCGGTGTCGTCCTCGTGAACTCGCAGTCCGACGGGAAGGACAGCGCGTCGAGCGACGGCAAGGGCTCCGGCGACTCGGGACACTTCACCACCGGCAAGGACGGGGTGCGCACCTGGTCGGGCAAGCTGTCGCGGACCCACGTCACGACCAGCGTGAAGTACCCGATGCAGCCGCCGGTGGGCGGCAACCACAACCCGGTCTGGCTCAACTGCAACGGCGACGTCTACACCTCGCCGGTGAAGAACGAGAACGCGGTGCACGCGCTGGAGCACGGCGCCGTCTGGGTGACGTACACCACGGCGGCGAAGAAAGCGGACGTGGACGCGCTCGCGGCGAAGGTGAAGCAGACCCCGTATTCGCTGATGAGTCCGTTCGAGGACCAGGCGGCGCCGCTGATGCTGTCGGCCTGGGGCCACCAGGTGACGGTCAAGAACGCGGACGACCCGATGGTGGCCAAGTTCTTCTCCACCTATGTGCAGGGCGACCAGACGCCCGAGCCGGGTGCCTCGTGCACCGGCGGGACGTCGAAGTGAGGGCGGGGCGATGAAGCGGCACATCGGCTGGGTCGCGGGGACCGCGGCGGCGGCGCTGGTCGCGGCCGGCGCGATCACCTACGCGGTCGCCGAGGACGGCGGCTCGGCCACGGCGGTGCCGGCCGCCGAGTCCGCGGACGCCGGGTTCGCCCGGGACATGGCGGTCCACCACCAGCAGGCCGTCGAGATATCGTACATCGTGCGCGACCGCACCGACGACGAGGAGGTGCGGCGGCTCGCCTACGACATCGCCCAGACCCAGGCCAACCAGCGGGGCATGCTGCTCGGCTGGCTGGACCTGTGGGGGCTGCCGAAGGTGTCCGCGAAGCCGCCGATGACCTGGATGGGCATGGGCGACATGCCGCCAGGCCAGGACGGCGCGCTGATGCCGGGCATGGCGACCAACACCGACCTGAAGAAGCTGGGCACCCTGTCCGGCAAGCGGGCGGAGATCTTCTACCTCCAGCTCATGACGGACCATCACAAGGGCGGCGTGCACATGGCCGAGGGGTGTGTCGCCCGGTGCACGGTCGGCGCGGAGAAGCGGCTCGCCGAGGGCATGGTCGCCTCGCAGCAGTCCGAGATCGAGTTGATGGCCGGCATGCTCAAGGACCGCGGCGCGGCACCCCGTTCCTGACGTGCGCGCGGACGAAAACCCCAATTCACCCCGGATGAACCTTCCTTGAGCTTCTCTTGACCCCCGCGTTCCCCTGGCATGAACGTTTCATCCGTCAGAGTGACCCCCGTCGTGTGATCCATTCGTGGGCCTCTGACCATGACGGACCCCCCGTGTGGATCGGCGACGTCCTACCACTTCGTGCTTGCGAACCGCATCGCAGGGGGTTCAATGAGATCCAACCGCGCCATGGCGCGTGCCGGAGTGAGCATGGCGGCGACACTGCCCATGCTCGCCGGCGCACTCGCTCTCGGCATACCCGCGGCCCACGCCGCGGACGGTCCGGCCCGGGACACTCTCGCGGGCACCCGGCCCGCCTGGGCCACCACCAAAGCGGACAAGGGCGCCACCGCGAACAGCGCCCGGATCGCCGCCCGGGTGTATCTGGCGGGCCGGGACGCCTCCGGCCTCGCCGCATACGCGAAGGCGGTCTCCGACCCGTCCTCGCCGCAGTACGGCAAGTACCTCAGCGCCGCGCAGGTGCAGGCGCGCTTCGGCGCGACCAAGGGCCAGGTGGACGCCGTGAAGTCGTGGCTGGCCTCGGCCGGCCTGACGGTCACGGAGGTCACCCAGCACTACGTCGCCGTCTCCGGTGACGTGTCGGCCGCCGAGAAGGCGTTCGGCACCCAGCTGCACAACTACGCCAAGGGCGCCAAGACCTACCGGGCGCCCACCCGCACCGCCTCCGTGCCCGCCGCCCTCGACGGCGCCGTGCTCACCGTGACCGGCCTGGACAACGCCCCGCACACGGCGAGTCACCAGGACGAACTCCCGCCGCCGGACGCCGTGTTCAAGAACGCCGGGCCGTTCTCCTCGTACTACGGCTCAAACACCGCCGGTTCGCTGCCGAGCGCGTTCGGCCAGAAGATCCCGTACGCCGTCAAGGGCTACACCGGCAAGCAGCTGCGGTCCGCCTACGGCGCCGGCACGTACACCGGCAAGGGCGTCCGCGTCGCCATCACCGACGCCTACGCCTCGCCGACCATCGCCGCCGACGCCGCCGCCTACGCGAAGAAGAACGGCGACGCGGGCTGGAAGCACGGACAGCTGAAGCAGGCGCTGCCCGACGCGTACACGAACACCGAGGAGTGCGGCGCGGCCGGCTGGTACGGCGAGGAGACCCTGGACGTCGAGGCCGTGCACGCGGTCGCGCCGGCCGCCGACGTCACCTACGTGGGCGCCGCGTCCTGCAACGACAGCGACCTGCTGGACTCGCTCGCCAAGGTCGTCGACAACCACCTGGCGGACATCGTCTCCAACTCCTGGGGCGACATCGAGGCCAACGAGACGCCGGACATCCAGGCCGCCTACGACCAGGTCTTCCAGCTCGGCGCCGTCCAGGGCATCGGCTTCTACTTCTCCTCCGGCGACAACGGCGACGAGGTCGCCCACACCGGCACGAAGCAGGTCGACACCCCCGCCAACTCGGCCTGGGTGACCGCGGTCGGCGGCACCTCGCTGGCCGTCGGCAAGGGCGGCACGTACCTGTGGGAGACCGGCTGGGGCACCGAGAAGGCGAACCTGTCGCCGGACGGCAAGAGCTGGACCGGCTTCCCCGGCGCGTTCACCTCCGGCGCGGGCGGCGGCACCAGCAAGACCGTGGCCGAGCCCTTCTACCAGAAGGGTGTCGTCCCGAACTCGCTCGCCAAGGCCAACAGCGCCGCCGGCAACCGCGTCGTCCCGGACATCTCGGCGATCGCCGACCCGAACACCGGCTTCCTCGTCGGCCAGACGCAGACCTTCCCGGACGGGTCCCAGCAGTACAGCGAGTACCGCATCGGCGGCACCTCGCTGGCCGCGCCGGTGATCGCGGCCGTGCAGGCGCTGTCCCAGGAGGCGCGCGGCGGCCACGCGATCGGCTTCGCCAACCCGGCGATCTACGCCAAGGCCGGCTCGAAGGCGTACCACGACGTCACGGACGACCCGACCGGCTCCGGCCTGGCGGTCGCCCGCGTCGACTACGCCAACAGCGTCGACGCCACCGACGGCCTGCTGACCTCGGTCCGCGTCCTCGGCCAGGACAGCTCGCTCAAGGCCGTGAAGGGCTACGACGACGTGACCGGCGTGGGCTCGCCCGCGAACGGCTACGTCCAGTCGTACCGGCGCCACTGATCAAGCTGCCGGCAGGGGGTGGCGTGGGGTGCACCACACTCCGCGCCACCCCCATCGCGTCGCTCTGACGATTACACTGGGCGTGTGCCTCAACTTCGTCTCGCCCTGAACCAGATCGACTCGCGCGTCGGCGACCTCGCCGGCAACACCGAGACGATCCTCCGCTGGACCCGGCACTCGGCCGAGCAGGGAGCGCATCTCGTGGCGTTCCCGGAGATGGTGCTGACCGGGTATCCCGTCGAGGACCTCGCCCTCAGGTCGTCCTTCGTCCAGGCGTCCCGGGACGCGCTGGGCGCGCTCTCCGCCCGGCTCGCGGCGGAGGGCTTCGGGGAGCTGCCGGTGGTCGTCGGCTACCTGGACCGCAGCGACAGCGCCCAGCCGAAGTACGGCCAGCCGGCCGGCGCCCCGCAGAACGCGGCGGCGGTGCTGTACCGCGGCGAGCCGGTCCTCACCTTCGCCAAGCACCACCTGCCGAACTACGGCGTCTTCGACGAGTTCCGCTACTTCGTGCCCGGCGACACCATGCCGGTGGTGCGCGTGCACGGCGTCGACGTCGCCCTGGCCATCTGCGAGGACCTGTGGCAGGACGGCGGCCGGGTGCCCGCGGCCCGGTCGGCGGGCGCGGGCCTGCTGCTGTCCGTCAACGCCTCGCCGTACGAGCGCAACAAGGACGACACCCGTCTTGAGCTGGTGCGCAAGCGGGCCCAGGAGGCGGGCTGCACGACGGCCTACCTCGCGATGACCGGCGGGCAGGACGAGCTGGTCTTCGACGGCGACTCGATCGTCGTCGACGCCGACGGCGCGGTTCTTGCGCGGGCGCCGCAGTTCACCGAGGGCTGCGTGGTGCTGGACCTGGAGCTGCCCGCGGCCTCGGCGCAGCCGCCCACCGGCGTGGTGGACGACGGACTGCGCATCGACCGGGTGATCCTCTCCGAGGACCCGCTGCCCGCCTACCCGCCGGAGCGGACCGGCGGTTACGCGGACCGCCTCGACGACGACGAGGAGGTCTACTCGGCCCTGGTGGTCGGCCTGCGCGCCTATGTGCGGAAGAACGGCTTCCGGTCGGTCCTGATCGGCCTGTCCGGCGGCATCGACTCGGCGCTGGTGGCGGCGCTCGCCTGCGACGCGCTCGGCGCGGAGAACGTGTACGGCGTGTCCATGCCGTCGAAGTACTCCTCGGACCACTCCAGGGACGACGCGGCTCAGCTGGCCCACCGCACCGGGCTCAACTTCCGGACGGTGCCGATCGCCTCCATGTTCGACGCGTACCTGGCGTCGACCGAGCTGACCGGCCTCGCCGAGGAGAACCTCCAGTCGCGGCTGCGCGGCACGCTGCTGATGGCGATCTCCAACCAGGAGGGCCACATCGTCCTCGCCCCCGGCAACAAGTCGGAGCTGGCCGTCGGATACTCGACGCTGTACGGCGACTCGGTGGGCGCGTACGGCCCGATCAAGGACCTGTACAAGACGTCGGTCTTCCAGTTGGCCCGGTGGCGCAACCGGGCGGCGGCCGAGCGCGGCCAGACCCCGCCGATCCCCGAGAACTCCATCGCCAAGCCGCCGAGCGCGGAGCTGCGCCCCGGCCAGGTCGACACGGACTCGCTGCCGGACTACCCGGTCCTGGACGCGATCCTCGACCTCTACGTCGACCACGACAGGGGCGCGGACGCGATCGTCGCGGCCGGCTTCGACCCGGCGCTGGTCACGAAGACCCTGCGCATGGTGGACACGGCGGAGTACAAGCGCCGCCAGTACCCGCCGGGCACGAAGATCTCGGCCAAGGGCTTCGGCAAGGACCGCCGGCTTCCGATCACCAATGGGTGGCGCGAATCGGCCTGACGTCGGCGCGGGCCGCGCCGCCGGGGGACCGTGACCGGGCGCTCCGCCGAAAGGACCGTGACGGGCCGCCGTTCCCGTGCGGCCGCGCCGCGGTGGGTGCCGCGGCGCGGACCGGCGCGGAATGGCTCCGACCGCTCAGTCCGGGGTGCTGACCTGGACGCGGGCCGCCACCGGGAGGTGGTCGCTGCCGGTGCGCGGGAGGGTCCACGAACTCTCCGGCTTGACCCCCTTGACCATGACCTGGTCGATCCGCGCCATCGGGAACGACGCCGGCCAGCTGAACCCGAACCCGCTGCCCGCCGCGCCCTGGGTGGAGCGCAGCTGGGAGGTGATCGCGGTGAGGGAGCGGTCGTTCATCGTGCCGTTCAGATCGCCGAGCAGCACCACCCGCTGGAGCGTCTCGTGGGAGATCGCCGTGCCCAGCGCGTCGGCGCTCTTGTCCCGCTGCCGGGCGGTGAAGCCGGTGGCGGCCTTCACCCGCACCGAGGGCAGATGGGCGACGTACACCGCGACCTGGCCCTCGGGTGTCGAGACCGTGGCGCGCATCGCGCGTTCCCAGCCCAGCTTGATGTCGACGGACCGGACCGCGCTCATCGGGTACTTGCTCCACAGCCCGACCGTGCCGACGACCTTGTGGTACTTGTACGTCGAGGCCAGCCCCTTCTCGTACACCGGGACGACGGGGGCCGTCAGCTCCTCCAGCGCCAGCACGTCCGCGCCGGAGCCGGTCAGGTCGCGGGCGGTGCGGGACGGATCCGGGTTCTCGGCGTTGACGTTGTGGGTGGCGACCATGAGGTCGCCGCCGGTCGTCGTGCGGTCGATGACCAGCCCGCCGAAGAGGTTCAGCCACCCGATGAGCGGCAGCACCGTCGCGATCAGCGCGGTGACCGACCGGCGGACGAGGCCGAGGATCAGCAGCACCGGGATCAGCAGGCCCAGCCAGGGCAGGAAGGTCTCGGTGAGACTGCCGAGATTGCCCACGGTGTTGGGGATGCGCGAATGCAGCATCATCACCAGGGCGAGCAGGACGGCGATGACGGCGAGGATGATGCCGCGGCGCCAGATGCCCCGGTCGCCCCGCCAGCCGCGGAGCGGACGGGACACCAGCCGCCGGAGCCGGGAGCGCCGCTGCTCGGGTCCGGAGCCGTCGTCTTCCGTTTCCGTCACGTATGCCTGTTGCGCCATACCGTCGCCTCACTACCCGCTGTGCACACCGTCGTTCCCCCGGGTTACGACCCTAGGGGATGATCGGCCCCGTTCCCGCCTTCCGTGGCGGCCCTACCGAAGTCGACGACGAACGGGTGGGTGCCGGAAGTTCCGGGCATCGGCGGGACGGGTGAGGACTGTGACGAAACCCGAATATTCGGACTATGTGCCGGACGGTCCGACGGGCGGCCGGAGGCCCGCCAGCACGGTGTCGACGATCTGCTCCGCCAGGTCCTCGGGGAGTTCGAGGTCGGGGCGCAGGACGGAGCGCAGGAGCATCGGCCCGACGAGCAGGTCGTTGGCCAGTTCGAGGTCGACGTCCGTGCGGAGTTCGCCGGTGCGCTGCCCCCGGCGCAGCACCTCCAGGCTCAGCTTGCGCCGGGGCGCTATCACGTTGGCGTGGTAGGCGGCCCAGACCTTCGGGCTGTTCTTCATCTGCGCATGGGCGTTGTACAGGATCAACGACGAGCGGCTGGCCACGCCGCGCAGGCGCACCGATTCGAGCAGGACGATCAGGTCGTCGCGCATGGAGGTGCCGGGGAGTTCGGGTTCGGGGAGTTCGGCGGCGCGCATCACGTCGGCGAACAGGTCCTCCTTGCCCGCCCAGCGCCGGTAGATGGTGGCCTTGCCGACGCCGGCCGTGCGGGCGACCCGCTCGATGGACAGCTCGGCGAGCGGCACGCCGTCCTCCAGGAGCTTCATCACCCCTTCCAGGATGGCGCGTTCCACGGCCTCGCTGCGGGGTCGGCCCCGGGCGGGACCGCACGGCTTCGGGTGGCTTCCGGCAAGGCTCACGTCACTGCGTCCTTTCGCTGTGCTGCGGGAATTCTCCCGCAGCGCCCCCCTTCCGCCGTGCTGCCCCCCTCCGGGCGCGCGTCCGCTACTCCCCGGCCACGACCAGTTCCCGCTCCTTCTCGCCCTCCTGCGCCGCCGGCGGCTTGCCGGGCAGGAACAGCGCCACCACCAGCGCGCCGAGCAGTGCGACACCGGTCCCGCACAGCGCGGTGATGTGCATGGCGTGCAGGAACGCGTCGTCGGCCGCGCCGGCCAGCGCCCTGCCCTGCGGGCCGAGCTTCGCGGCGACACCCAGGGTGGCCTCGATGGAGTCCCCCGCGGCGTCCCGCAGGCCGGCCGGGACCGTCCCCAGCTTGCCCTCGATGCCGTCGTGGTACGCGGTGGACAGGACCGAGCCGAGTACGGCGATGCCGAGGGCGCCGCCGACCTGTCGGAAGGTGTTGCTCAGCGCGGAGGCGGAGCCGGCCTTCTCGCGCGGCAGTGCCTGCATGATGACGACGGAGGTCGGCGTCATGATGTGCGCCATGGCGGTACCCATCAGGAACATGTCCACCTCCAGGATCCAGATCGGCGTGTCCGCCTCGAAGAAGGCGAAGACGGCCAGGGTCACGGCGATCAGGACCAGGCCGGCCGCGGTGGTGACCCGGTTGCCGAACCGGTCGACGACGAGCCGGGCGCGCGGCGCGAAGACCATCTGGGCGACGGCCAGCGGCAGCATCAGCGCACCGGCCTCCAGCGGCGAGTAACCGCGCACGCTCTGGGTGTAGAAGACGCTGAAGAACGTGACGCCCATCAGCGCGAAGAAGACCAGCGCGATGGCGGCCATGGCGGCCGAGAAGGTCTTGCTCCTGAAGTAGGTCACGTCCAGGGACGGGTGGTCGCTGCGCTTCTCGTAGATGACGAAGCCGACGAGGACGGCAAGGCCGGCGACGATGGTGAGGAGCACCTTCGGGTCGGTGAAGTCGGCCAGTTCGCCGCCCTTGATGATGCCGTAGACGAGCAGGACCAGGCCGACCACGGAGAGCAGGACGCCGACCGGGTCGAGCCGGCCGGGGTTCGGGTCGCGCGAGTCGGGCACCAGCCAGATCATCAGCGCCACCGCGACGATCACGATCGGCACGTTGATGAGGAAGACGGAGCCCCACCAGAAGTGGTCGAGGAGCGCGCCGCCGGTGATCGGGCCGATGGCGATGCCGAGTCCGACGCCGCCCGCCCAGATGCCGATGGCCTTGGGCTGCTCCGCGCGTTCGAAGATGTTCATGAGCACGGCGAGGGTGGCGGGCATGACGAAGGCGGCGCCCAGCGCCATGAGCGCGCGGTAGGCGATGAGCTGACCCGGGGAGCCGGACTCGGCCGCCAGGGCGGAGCCGATACCGAACACGATGAGGCCGCCGAGCAGGACCTTCTTGCGGCCCAGCCGGTCGCCGACGAGACCCGAGGTGAACAGCAGCCCGGCGAAGACGAGCGTGTAGGAGTTGATCGCCCACTCGATCTCGCTCTGGGTGGCGCCAAGACCGGTGGGTGCGGGGGTGGAGATCGTCTTGACCGCGACGTTCAGGATCGAGTTGTCGAGCACCACGATCAGCAGGCTCAGTATGAGGACGCCGAGGATGACCCAGCGGCGTCTGTGCACCTCTTCGGGTATCCGGGAGGCGGGTACAGCGGGAGTTGTCATGGGAATGACCCTAGAACATTTCCGATACGGAACCGTCTCGTATCTTATTTCCTTTGCCCAGACCTTACACAGAGAGAAAGCGGCGGGTACCCAGAGGCGGCCGGCCGGACACACCCCACCGGCCACCGCCCAACACACCGACCGGCAACCGCCCGACGGACCACCGGCCACCCGCCACCGCCGAACGGCCCGCGGCGGCGCACCCGGAGACCACGGGTGCGAGGAGGGATGCGAAGGGGGATGCGAAGGGGATCACATCCGAACACGCCTGGATCACACGGAGGTCCCCTGGCCCTCCCTGGCACGAGGTGCCACCATGGAGGGGATCCGGAGACGCCGTGAGGGCGCTTCGAGACGACTGAAGGAGCCGTTGCAATGACGCAGCTTCCGGCTGCCCAGACCAGGTCCTCCGACGGCAGCAAAGCGCTGTACGGGGGCAAGGGCACCCGCCGCATCACCGTCCGCGACATCGGCCTCGCCAAGGAGCGGGGCGAGAAGTGGCCCATGCTCACGGCCTACGACGCCATGACCGCCTCCGTGTTCGACGAGGCCGGCATCCCGGTGATGCTGGTCGGCGACTCGGCGGGCAACTGCCACCTCGGGTACGAGACGACCGTACCCGTCACCCTCGACGAGATGACCATGCTGTCGGCCGCGGTCGTGCGTGGCACGCAGCGCGCCCTGATCGTGGGCGACCTGCCCTTCGGGTCCTACCAGGAGGGGCCGGTGCAGGCGCTGCGCTCGGCGACCCGGCTGGTGAAGGAGGCCGGGGTCGGCGCCGTGAAGCTGGAGGGCGGCGAGCGCTCGCACGACCAGATCGAGTTGCTGGTGCAGTCCGGCATCCCGGTCATGGCGCACATCGGCCTCACCCCGCAGTCCGTGCACTCCATGGGCTACCGAGTGCAGGGGCGCGGCGAGGAGGCGGCCCAGCAACTGCTGCGCGACGCGAAGGCCGTGCAGGACGCGGGCGCGTTCGCGGTGGTGCTCGAACTGGTCCCGGCGGAACTGGCGGCCGAGGTGACCCGGGTGCTGCACATCCCGACCGTCGGCATCGGCGCGGGTCCCGAGACGGACGCGCAGGTCCTGGTGTGGACGGACATGATGGGGCTGACCGGCGGACGGGTCCCGAAGTTCGTGAAGCAGTACGCCGATCTGCGTGCGGTCATGGGCGACGCGGCCAAGTCCTTCGCCGAGGAGGTCGTCGGCGGAACGTTCCCGCAGGACGAGCACTCCGTCCACTAGGCGCTCCGCCGGGAGGGGCGCGACGAGCACGAGCCGTCGTTCGTCCGCTACGCCGCCGGAGGGCGCGCCGCACCGCAGTTACCACAGTGGAAACACCCAGGACGGCCCGCTGATCGTCCCCCGTCGGCGGGCCGTCCGCCATTGTCGGCCGGTGTTCCTCGGCTGTCGGTGTCCTGTAGGCCGTTTGTCGGTGCGGGCTGGCACCGTTCATGCCATGACGCGAATCGACAACGAGCCCAACGGCCGCGGCGACGCCGTGACCGTGCGGGGGCTGGTCAAGCACTACGGCGAGACCAAAGCGCTGGACGGCGTGGACCTGGACGTGCGCGAGGGCACCGTGATGGGTGTGCTCGGCCCGAACGGCGCCGGCAAGACCACCCTCGTACGCATCCTGTCCACCCTGCTCGCTCCCGACGCCGGCCGGGCGACCGTCGCCGGGTACGACGTCGTCCGGCAGCCCCGGCAACTGCGCCGGGTGATCGGACTCACCGGGCAGTACGCCTCGGTGGACGAGAAGCTTCCGGGCTGGGAGAACCTGTACATGATCGGGCGGCTGCTCGACCTGCCGCGCAAGGAGGCCCGCACCCGCGCCGACGAACTGCTGGAGCGGTTCTCGCTGACGGACGCCGCCAAGCGGCCCGCGGCCACCTACTCCGGTGGCATGCGGCGCCGGCTCGACCTGGCCGCCTCGATGATCGGGCGGCCCGAGGTGCTCTACCTGGACGAGCCGACGACCGGCCTCGACCCGCGGACCCGCAACGAGGTGTGGGACGAGGTCAAGGCCATGGTCGGGGAAGGGGTCACCGTCCTGCTGACCACCCAGTACATGGAGGAGGCCGAACAGCTCGCCTCCGAACTGACCGTGGTGGACCGCGGGAAGGTCATCGCGAACGGCCGCATCGAGGAGCTGAAGGCGAAGGTCGGCGGGCGCACGCTGCGGGTACGGCCGGCCGATCCGCTGGAGCTGCGCCCGCTCGCCGGGATGCTGGACGAACTGGGCATCACCGGCCTCGCAGCGACGACCGTGGACACCGACGCCGGCACCCTGCTGGTGCCCATCCTCAGCGACGAGCAGCTGACCGCCGTGGTCGGCGCGGTCACCGCGCGCGGCATCACCATCTCCTCGATCACCACCGAACTGCCCAGCCTGGACGAGGTGTTCCTGTCGCTCACCGGCCACCGCGCCAGTGCCCCGCAGGACCCCGCGCCCGCCGACACCCGCCAAGAGGTCGCCGTATGACAACCGCCACCGCCACCGCCGCCGCTTCCGCGCCCGACGCCCGGATCCCGCTGCGCGGCCATCTGCGCCACACCGGGGCGCTGATCCGCCGCAATCTGCTGTGGATCCGGCAGGACCCGGAGTCGATGTTCGACGCGCTGCTGATGCCGATCGTCTTCACCCTGCTGTTCGTGTACGTCTTCGGCGGCTCGATCGGACAGGCCCTGGGCGGCGGTCAGGAGGGGTACGTGCAGTACGTCATCCCCGGCATGATCGCGATGATGAGCATGACGCTGTCCCAGGGTGTCGGCACCGGCTTCAGCCAGGACTTCAACTCCGGCGTCATGGACCGCTTCCGGTCGCTGCCCATCGGGCGCGGCTCGGTGCTGTTCGCGAAGATCTCGGTGGAGCTGGCGCGGATGCTGTTCGCGACCGCCGTGCTGATGATCGTGTCCGTGCTGGTCGGTTTCCACATCCACCACTGGGGCGGGCTGTTCGCCGCGGTGGGCCTGTCCGCGGCCTTCGCCTCGTCGATCATGTGGGTGTTCCTCACCCTGGGCGTGGTCCTGAAGAACGCGCAGTCCGTGCAGGCGATGGGCTTCCTGGTGCTGTTCCCGCTTCAGTTCGGCTCGTCGATCTTCGCGCCGACCCAGTCGATGCCGGGCTGGCTCCAGGCGTTCACCGACTACAACCCGCTGTCCACGCTGGCGGACGCGGCCCGCGGGCTGATGGTGGGCGGCCCGGTCGCCCACGACCTGTGGATCACGCTGGCCTGGTCGGCGGCGATCACCGTGGTGATGGCGCCCGTCGCGATCCACAAGTTCCGCACCAAGAGCTGACGCGGTCCCGGCCTCCGCCGTGTTCATGGCCAGGTCCGCGTCAGACCAGGGCGGCGGCCTCCTCCAGGGAGAGCCCGCCGCCCTCCGCGTACGCGGCCCGGTAGGCCGCGTCGCCGAGCGCGTCGCGGGTCCGTTCCACGGCTCGGGCGTGCACCTCGCGCTCCAGCTGCGACCGGACGTGGCCGGGCGGCAGCAGCCCGTCGGCGGCGCCGATGCAGCGGGCGGCGTCGCGGGCGCGACGGCCGCCGTCCGAGCCGGTGAGGGCGGTCGCCGCGGTGATCAGGTACGCGGACCGCATGGACGGGGCGATGGCCTCGGCCAGCGGGTCCCGCGCCTGTTCGAGCGCCTGCCGGATCTTGTCCAGGGACTCCTCGTGACGGCCGTCGGCCGCGTCCAGCCAAGCCTCCTGGCCCAGGATGAAGGAGTCGAAGACGATGAAGTGCGCGATCTTGAACTCCTCGCGCAGCAGCCGCAGCTGCTCGCGTGCCTCGGCGATCCGGCCGGTCACGCCGAGCCGTCCCGCGAGGAACAGCCGGGCGGCGGGCATCGCCTCGTTGCCCGAGCCGTCCTTCCGGGCGATCACGTCGTGCAGCAGGCGCTCCCCGGCCTCGGTCTCGCCCGCCTCCACCAGCGCACTGCCGAGCCGTGCGTCCAGCACCGCCACGTGGTGGCGGGCGCCGAGCCGGGCGGCGTGCTCGGACGCCGCCTCGTAGTCGGCCGCCGCCAGCCGGTACTCGCCCTTGCGCTCATGGGCCTCGCCGCGTGCGGAGAGGGCCTCGGCGGTGCCCCACAGGTCGCCGAGCCGGCGGTAGATCTCCAGCGACTCGTCGGCGTCCCGGGCGGCGTCGCCCGCCCAGGCGCTGCGGTTGGCGAGCAGGTTGGCCCGCATCTGGAGACTGGCGGCCAGCTCCCATTCGTACCCGGGGGTCGAGCGGCAGGTGTCGACGGTGGCGTCGATGACCGTACGCACCCGGTCCATGTCGCCGGAGAGCATGACGGCGAAGAACCAGAGGGAGCCGGGGCTGCGGCAGGTCTGCGGCAGCCCCGGCTCGTAGCTCGCGGCGATGGTGCGCAGCTTGGCCTGTGCCTGCGGGGTCTGCCAGGAGTCCAGCTCGGCGTCCATGCTCGCGAGACGGACCAGGTGCACACCGCGTCTGGCCTCGATGAGGACCTCTCCGGTCCACGGGGGCGGGGTGTCGGTGCAGCGCTCCCACACCGGGGCGGCCGGGGTGACGGGCTCGGTGAACGGGTCGGGGCCGAGCGACTGGACCTCGCGGGACCAGTTGCCGGACTCGATGCGCAGGTCGCGCATCTGCCAGTACCAGGCCAGCGACAGGACCAGGCAGAGCGCCTCCTGTTCGTCCCGCTCGGTGACCGCGTGCCGCAGCGCCGTGCGCAGGTTCTCGTACTCGCGCTCCAGCCGTTCGATGGCGGCGAGCTGGCCGGCGCCGCGCAGCAGCGGGTCGGTGGTGCGGGCCAGTTCGCGGTAGTACGTCAGGTGCGCGCGCGAGACCCCGGCCCGCCGGCCCGCCTCGTCGAGCCGTTCGCCCGCGTACTCGGCGACGGTCTCCAGGAGCCGGTAGCGCATCTCCCCCGTCCCCACGGGCTCCGCCACCACCAGCGACTTGTCGACGAGCGAGCCCAGCGCCTGAAGCGCGACGGGACCGCAGACGACCTCGGCCGCGGCGAGGTCGCAGCCGCCCGCGAAGACCGACAGCCCGCGCAGCACGTTCCGTTCGTCCTCGTCGAGCAGTTCCCAGGACCAGTCGACGACGGCCCGCAGGGTCTGCTGGCGGGGCAGTACCGTGCGGCTGCCGGAGGTGAGCAGCCGGAAGCGGTCGTCGAGCCGGTCGGCGATCTGACGTGGTGTCAGCATCCGTAGCCGGGCGGCCGCCAGCTCGATGGCGAGGGGCAGTCCGTCGAGGCGCAGGCAGATCTCGGCGCAGGCGGCGGGGTCCTCGTCGATGCGGAAACCGGGTCTCGCCGTGGCGCCCCGGTCGGCGAGCAGTCGCAGCGCGACCGGCTCCGGCAGCGGATCCACCGGCCGCAGCAACTCCCCGGGTACGCCGAGGGGTTCGCGGCTGGTGGCCAGCACCGTCAGCTCCGGGCAGCGCTCCAGCAGCTGCTCGACCAGCCGGGCCGCCGCGTCCACGACGTGCTCGCAGTTGTCGAGGACGATCAGCATCCGGCGACTGCCGCAGTGTTCGGCCAGGCGCTCGACGGGGTCGTCGTGCCGGTCGGCACCGGCCCGCATGGCCTCGGCGCCGGCGCCGTACAGCACGGTCTCGCGGGCCCCGAGGGCGGTGAGCACGGCCTCGGGTACGGCGGCCGGGTCGTCGACGGGCGCCAGTTCGGCCAGCCACACCCCGTCCCGGGCCGCGTGCCGCACGGTCTCGGCGGCCTCCTGGGACAGCCGGGTCTTGCCCGCGCCGCCGGGCCCGAGGAGGGTGACGAGCCGCGCCGATCCGAGGTCGCCGCGGATCGCCTCGATGTCGCCTTCCCGGCCGACGAAGGAGGTGAGCCGGGCGCGCAGGTTGCCGGGCGGCGGGGGCGCGGCGGGGCCGACGGCGGCCGGGGCGTGGGCACCGGCGGCGGTGCCGGGGTCGCCCGGTGCCAGGGTGGAGCGGCCGTGACCGGACGGGGTGCCGGCACCCGCCGCCCCGGGACCGGCCGGGGTGCCGTCGCTGAACGCGCTTGCACGGGGGGCTCCCCGCTCCCCGTCGGCCCGGTGCTCCCCCGGATCCTGCGGACGCAGCAACTCCGCGTGCAGCGCCCGCAGTTCGCTTCCCGGGTCGGTGCCGAGCCGGTCCGCGAGCAGGTGCCGTATCTCCTCGTAGGCGGCCAGCGCCTCGGCCGTACGGCCCGCGTCGCGCAGGGCGCGCAGCCGCAGCGCCTGCAAGGGCTCGTCCAGGGGGTGGCCGTCGCACAGGGCGGTCAGCTCGGGCAGCGTCTGTTCGGCGTGGCCGAGCGCGAGGGCGGCGGTGTGCCGGGCGCGCAGCGCGTCCAGCCGCCGGGCGTCGAGCCGGGCCGCCTCGGCGGTGCGGTCGGGCAGGTCGGCGAGGGCCGGCCCCTGCCACAGGGCGAGCGCGTCGTCGAGGACGCCGGCCGCCTTCGCGGGGTCGCCGTCGGCCAGCGCGCGCAGGCCGTCGCCGGTCAGCCGCTCGAAACGGTGCAGGTCGATGTCGTCGGGCGCGGCGGCGAGCCGGTAGCCGCCGTCCGCCGAGGCCACCGCGTCGGCGCCCAGCGCGCGGCGCAGCCGGCCGACGAGCGCCTGGAGCGCGCCCGTCGCGTCGGCGGGCGGTTGTCCGTCCCACACCTCGTCGACCAGCACACGGACGGGCACCGTACGGCCGGGTCGCAGCGCCAGTACGGCCAGCAGGGCACGCAAACGGGCCCCGCCGACCGGGACGGGGGTTCCGTCGGGGCGGAGCGCCTGGGTGGTGCCTAGGATGCGGTAGCGCACGGGGTCCATTGTCCCTGGTGACGCAGGAACACCGCCTCCGGGTTTCAGGCGGGTGCCGAGGCGGGCCCCAGAAGGCGCGGGGACGCGGGTCTCACACGCGCATGAACTGCGAGGAGTCGAGGGTGAGCGTCCGCTCCGCCACGGGGATGTCGATCTCCTTGCCGAACGGGCCGGACCGGCTGCACTGGTAGGCGCCGTTCTCCGGCTGGGTCAGCAGGGTCCAGGAGGCGGCGAGGACGTCGACGATGAGGTAGGCCGGGATGCCGCGCAGGGCGTAGTGCTCCGGCTCGGTGCTGTAGTCGCGGTTCTTGCTCTCGGGTGAGACGACCTCTGCGACGAAAGGCAGCAACCCTTCGTGGAACTCGCTGCTGCGGGGGTTCCACTGGTCTTCCGGCAACGCGGAAATGTCCGGTTCGGGCATGTATCCCTCGCGGGCTGGTAGAACCCTGAACTCACCGATGGGCTGCCACCCCGGCATCCGCGCGTCGATCTGGCCGAAGATACGCATCTGCGTCGTGAGGTGCGCCTGCGTGACAGGTACCACGGTGAGTCCGTTCCGGGTCAGACGGAGGCGCACACTCCTGGGCACCCGCAGGGTCTCAAGGACGCCCGCCACCCAGTCCTCGGCGATGGTCATGGCACCTCCTTGGTCGAGTCGATTCCAGAAGACTGGCTACCAGGAACCGGAGCCCGGCCGCAGGACGTTCCCCCCACATCACCGGTACGGTCGACCCCGCGCCCCATCCGACACGTCCCCACCAGGAGCCCGCCCCATGACCACCGCCACCGTCCGCCACAGCGACCGGCGGATCAGCCCGGTCTTCCTCGGGCTGCTGGCCGTCACCGCGGTCACCGGCTGGGCCACCTGGACGGGCTTCGCCGAGCAGCCGGGCATCGCCGTGTTCCTGTTCGTGACCGCGGCCTGGATCGTCTCCCTGTGCCTGCACGAGTACGCGCACGCGCGCACCGCGCTGCACAGCGGCGACATCACGGTGGGTGCCAAGGGCTATCTGACGCTCAACCCGCTGAAGTACACGCACGCGTTGCTGAGCATCGTGCTGCCGGTGCTCTTCCTGATCATGGGCGGGATCGGGCTGCCGGGCGGCGCGGTGTTCATCGAGCGCGGCCGGATCCGGGGCCGCTGGCGGCACAGCCTGATCTCGGCGGCGGGCCCGCTGACGAACGTGCTGTTCGCCGCGGTGTGCACGGCGCCGTTCTGGCTGCACGCCCTGGACGGGGTCCCCCGGGACTTCCGGTACGCGCTGGCGTTCCTGGCCCTGCTCCAGGTCACCGCCGCGATCTTGAACTTCCTGCCGGTGCCGGGCCTGGACGGGTACGGCGTGGTCGAGCCGTGGCTGCCGTACGGCGTCAAGCGCCAGGTGGAGCCGTTCGCTGCGTTCGGGCTGCTGTTCGTGTTCGCGCTGCTGTGGATCCCGTCGGTCAACAACGCGTTCTTCGACCTGATCGACACGATCCTGCGCGGCCTCGGGATCGACCCCTTCGACCAGTACTGCGGTCACGAGCTGTACCGCTTCTGGCTCGGCGCCAACCCGTACTGCTCGGTCAGCCCGTGACGGACGGCCCGCGCCCGGTCCTGGCGCGCTTCACGTAGTACCAGCACATGTTGCTGGACAGCCCCGCCAGCAGCACCCAGACGACGCCCAGCCAGCTGCCCCGGACGAACGAGACGACGGCGGCGGCGACCGCGAGGACGCAGACGGCCAGGGCGTAGCCGGCCAGTCGCCGGGTCGGGCCGGGTGGGAGCAAGGGGGGCATGGACGGACTCCTGTCGGGGGGCACTGCTGGACGGCCACCAGTGTCCCCCATGGTCCGGTGCGGCTCACACGTCCGGTCCGGTGCGGCTCACACGTCGGTGAGGCGGAGCCCCGCGTGCGCCTTGTACCGGCGGTTGACCGAGATCAGGTTGGCGACCAGCGACTCCACCTGGTGGGCGTTGCGCAGCCGCCCGGCGAAGATCCCGCGCATGCCCGGGATCCGCCCGGCCAGCGCCTGCACGGTCTCCACATCGGCCCGCTCCTCGCCGAGGACCATCACGTCGGTGTCGATCTCGGCGATCTCCGGGTCCTGGAGCAGCACCGCGGAGAGGTGGTGGAAGGCGGCGGCGACCCGGGAGTCCGGCAGCAGGGCGGCGGCCTGCTCGGCGGCGCTGCCCTCCTCCGGCCGGAGCGCGTAGGCGCCCTTCTTGTCGAAGCCGAGCGGGTTGACGCAGTCCACGACGAGCTTGCCGGCCAGGTCCGCGCGCAGCGCCTCAAGCGTCTTGCCGTGGCCGTCCCAGGGCACGGCGACGATCACCACGTCGCTGCGGCGGGCGGTCTCGGCGTTGTCGAAGCCCTCGACGCCGTGGCCCAGTTCCTCGGCGGCGGCCCGAGCGCGCTCGGCGGCCCGGGAACCGATGATCACCTTCTGGCCGGCCCGGGCGAGCCGGTAGGCGAGGCCCTTGCCCTGCGGTCCGGTGCCGCCGAGCACGCCGACGACGAGCCCGGAGACGTCGGGCAGGTCCCAGGGGTCCTTGGCAGGGGTCCCGGTGGGCTGCTGTGCGCTGTCCGTAGAGGTCATGCGGCGACTCTACGTCCGCGGCCACCCGCCCACCCGGTCAGGTGAGTGCCGTCACGCCCACCCGGCGAAATGTGATGGTTTCGTAGGCGCTGCGGTCGCCGGTCTCGTAAAGGAGTCCGACGGTGTCCGGGTCGACCCGGGCCAGGTCCGAGTAGGCGGCGGGCAGTCCGTCGACCGTGTGCGCCGTGCGCCAGGTGGTGCCGCCGTCGGTGGAGGCGCGCAGGGTCATCAGGGCGCGGGCGCCGGGGGCGGCGGGGCCGGAGCAGAGGAGCAGGTCGGGGTCGCGCAGTTGGAGGACGGCGGCCTGGCAGACCGGCCCGGTCAGACCGGCCTGCGGGCGGAACGGCTTGATCAGGGTGCGGCCGCCGTCGGCGGAGTGGGCGTCGGCGCGGGTGCCGGGCGAGCGGGACTGGGTGCGGGTGTTGAAGTAGACCCGTCCGTCGGGGAGTTCGGCGGCGGTCGTCTCGTTGGCGTTGACGTAGCCGTCGGTGTCATCGTCGACGTAGCCGAGGTACCAGCTCGCCCCGTCGTCGTCGCTGAGCAGGCAGTGCCCGCCGTAGTAGTGGGGTTCCGTGCCGTTGTCGTCGCCGGTGGGCGGCAGGGAGTGGTTGGCGGGGACGACGATCCGGCCGGTGCTCAGCCGCAGGGCGTGGCCGGGGGTGGTCGCGTACCAGCGCCAGTCCGGGCGTTTCACCGACGCGGTGATCTCCCGGGGCTCCGACCAGGTCGTGCCCTCGTCGTCGCTGTGCCGCACCCAGACCCGGCGGCCGTCCGCGTCCTCGACGGTGCCGCGCCGTACGGCGTCCTCGGTGGCGAGGGCGGCGGCGCGGACGTGCACGAGCAGGATCCGGCCGGTGCCGAGGACGACCGGGGCGGGGTTGCCGGCGAGGTCCGTGCCGCCCGGCGCGGCGATCCGCAGCGGCCCCCAGGTACGGCCGCCGTCGGTGGAGCGCTTCAGCACGATGTCGACCCGGCCGTGGTCCGCGGCGGAGTCGACCCGGCCCTCGCAGAAGGCCAGTACGGCGCCGGAGCCGGTGACGACGACGGCCGGGATCCGGTAGCTGGCGTAGCCCTCCTCGCCCGCGCGGAAGGGGACACTGACGTCGGTCATGGGCCGGCTCCTCATCGGTATCGGGGCTCGGCACCCTCCCCGGGTCGGGCGAATTCGGGGTGAACGCCGCGTCACGAGTGACCTTTTGCGGCAGGATGCGGGGGCATGGACGCGGTACGGGTGGCGTTGTTGCGTGAAGTGCTCGCCGGGACCGAGTGGTTGGGGGCCACGCGGCGGTTCGCGGGGGTGCTGCGCGGGTCGGCGGTGGCGCACGGCGGCGGTCTGCTGCTGGTGGGCACGCCGGAGTACGAGCCGTGGCACCTGGCGGCGCACCTGGTGGACGAGGCGGCCTGGTCGGGCACGCCCGAACTGGCCCCGACGCTGGTTCGGCACGCCGCGCGCCCCACGGACCCGGCGCATCTGGCCGTCGGACCGGGGCGGATCGCGGCGGCGCGGCGGGGCGAGACGCTGCTCGTCGTGGCGCCCGGCGAGCACGCGCCGCTGCTGGACCGGGTGCACGACGCGCGGCGGGCCGGGGTGACGGTGCTGGCCCTCGGCTCCGGTGGGGGCGAACTGGCCGCGATGGCCCACGAGACGCTGGCGGTGCCGGAGGGCGGCGAACTGGACCTGGACACCGTGCAGCACCTGGTGAGCGCGGCGGCCGGCGAGAACGCGGTGCCGTCCCCGCGGGGGCGCCGGACGTTCCGCGACCGGCTGTCGCGGCTGGCGGAGAACCTGACGGCCCCGCCGCCGGCGTCCTGGTGACGGGACCGTCGGTCCCCGGCCGGACCGGTACCGGGGCCTTGGCCCTCCGGCGGTGGGGAGAGCGGGAAAAACGGTTGCCGTGCCCGGGACGGGCGGCCGATCATGGCACCTCGTGACTCGTGCCCTCCTCCCGGATCTCGCCCCCTGGCGCGCCTCCGTCGACTTCCGCAGGCTCTGGGTGTCGGGGCTGGTCAGCAACTTCGGCAGCTTCCTCACCTTCGTCGCGCTGCCGGTGCAGGTGAAGGAGCTGACCGGGTCCGCCGCCGCGGTGGGCGCGATCGGCGCCGTGGAGCTGGTACCGCTGGTGGTCTTCGGGCTGTACGGCGGGGCGCTCGCGGACGCGCTGGACAAGCGGAAGCTGATCCTGTGGACGGAGGCCGGACAGGGCCTGCTGAGCGCGGTGCTGCTGCTGAACGCCCTGCTGCCGAGCCCACCGGTGTGGCCGCTGTACGTGGTGGCCGCCCTCACCTCAGCCGTCGGCGCGGTCCAGCGGCCCGCGCTGGACTCGCTGTGGCCGCGGATCGTGGCGCACGAGCAGTTGCCGGCCGCGGCGGCGCTCAACTCGCTGCGCTGGACGGTGGGCGGGGTGGCGGGCCCGGCGCTCGCCGGGGTCGTGGTGGCCTACGCGGGGCTCGGCTGGGCGTACGCCGTCGACGCGCTGACCTTCGCGGTCTCGCTTCTGTTCGTGGTGCGCATAGCCCCTTCCCCCGCGGCCCGCGAGGCGGTGCGGCCCTCGCTCGCCGCGATCCTCGAAGGCGCCCGGTACGCCTGGGGCCGCAAGGAACTCCTCGGTACGTACGTCGTCGACCTCGCGGCGATGTTCCTCGCGATGCCGCTGGCCGTGCTGCCGTTCCTCGCGGACGAACTGCACGCCGAGTGGTCCCTCGGACTGATGTATGCCGCTTTGCCGGCCGGTTCCCTGCTGGTGAGCCTGACCAGTGGCTGGACCTCGCGGATCCACCGGCACGGGCTGCTGGTGGCGGGCGCGGCGGCGCTGTGGGGACTGTCCGTGGCCGCCGCCGGGATCTGCGGCAACGTCTGGCTGGTCCTGCTGTTCCTGACCCTGGGCGGCGGCTTCGACATGGTCAGCGGGATCTTCCGGGCGGCCATCTGGAACCAGACGATCCCGGACGAGCTGCGCGGGCGGCTCGCCGGGATCGAGCTGTTGTCGTACTCGGTGGGGCCGCAGCTCGGCCAGGTCCGGTCGGGTGGCTTCGCCGCCTGGTGGGGCGTGCGGGCCTCGGTCTGGTCCGGCGGGGCGCTGTGCGCGGGCGCGGTGGGGCTGCTGGTGCTGTGCCTGCCGGGGCTGATGACGTACGACGCGCGGACGAACGAGCACGCGGTGCGGCTGCGCGCTCAGCGCGCGAGCGCGCCCGGCGGCGAGCCGGAGCCGACCCGCACGGGCTGAGCCGGGCGAGCCGGTGCGGGACGGGCGAGCCGGGCCGCCACGGGCCGGTCAGTCGTCGTCGGCGGACCGGCCCGCCGCATCGTGCCAGCGCGGGTCGGTCTCCCACTCCAGGTTGCGCTCGCGGGCGGTCGCCATGGCGTGCTCGGCCTCCGTACGGGTCGCGTACGGCCCGAAGCGGTCCTTGGCCGGGCACTCCGGGCCCTCTTCGACCTTCTTGTGTTCGAGGCAGTAGTACCACTCGCCCGGCTTTCCGACCGTGCGCTTCTTGAACAGGGCCATGACCGGCTCCTTTCGCCAGGGACATGGTCCCCCATGCCCGCTGGTTAGACTCGCTGGCATGTCTGGCCAGTCGCTGCTCGTACCAGGGGAGCTGTCTCCCACCCGTTCGGTACCCGGAAACATCCGCCGGCCCGCGTACGTCGGCAAGCCCGCGCCGACGCCGTACACCGGGCCGGAGGTGCAGACCCCCGAGACCGTCGAGGCGATGCGGGTCGCGGGGCGGATCGCCGCTCGGGCGATGGCGGAGGCCGCGAAGCTCATCGCGCCCGGGGTGACCACGGACGAGCTGGACGCGGTGGCGCACGCGTACATGTGCGACCACGGCGCCTACCCGTCCACGCTCGGTTACCGCGGCTTCCCCAAGTCGCTGTGCACCAGCGTCAACGAGGTGATCTGCCACGGCATCCCGGACTCGACGGTGCTGCGCGACGGGGACATCGTCAACCTGGACGTGACGGCGTACATCGGCGGGGTGCACGGCGACAACAACGCGACGTACCTGGTCGGCGATGTCGACGAGGAGTCGCGGCTGCTGGTGGAGCGGACCCGGGAGGCACTCGACCGGGCGATCAGGGCGGTCCGGCCGGGGCGGCAGATCAATGTCATCGGCCGGGTCATCGAGTCGTACGCGCGGCGCTTCGGTTACGGCGTGGTCCGTGACTTCACCGGCCACGGCATCAACTCGTCCTTCCACTCCGGGCTGATCATCCCGCACTACGACAGCCCGCAGGCGACGACGGTCATGCGGCCGGGGATGACGTTCACCATCGAGCCGATGCTGACGCTGGGCACGCACGAGTACGACATGTGGGACGACGGCTGGACGGTGGTCACGAAGGACCGCAGGCGGACCGCGCAGTTCGAGCACACGCTGGTGGTGACGGACACCGGGGCGGAGATCCTGACCCTGCCGTGAGCGCCGCCCGCGGCGGCCGGGCCCGCTCTTCCCGGACTGGGGAGGGCGGGCTTTCTCTTGTAGCGTTTTACCGACACGATGTCGGCAAAACGCGTGACTTAGGTAAGGCTTACCTCAGAGAGTGGGTGCATGGGCATGGAGTCCTTCTCGGCACTCATCCGCACCGCGTCCCACGAGCAGCACCGGGCGGCGGAGACGTCGACGTTCCTGGGCGACCTGCTCGGCGGCGGCCTCGGCGTGGCCGCCTTCGCGCGGTACACGGAGCAGCTGTGGTTCCTGTACGAGGCGCTGGAGGCCGGTGCCGGACGGCTGGCGTCGGATCCGCTGGCCGGCCCCTTCGTCCGGCCGGAGCTGTTCCGGCTGGCCTCGCTGGAGCGGGACCTGGAGCACCTGCGCGGCCCCGAGTGGCGGTCGACGCTGACCGCGCTGCCGGCGACGCGGGCGTACGCGGACCGGGTGCGGGAGTGCGCGGCGCGCTGGCCCGGCGGGTATGTCGCCCACCACTACACCCGCTACCTCGGCGACCTCTCCGGCGGGCAGATCATCCGGGACAGGGCAGAGCGGACCTGGGGCTTCGCGAAGAGGGGCGACGGGGTCCGGTTCTATGTGTTCGAGCGGATCCCCAACCCCGCGGCGTTCAAACGGGGTTACCGGGAGACGCTGGACGCGCTGGCCGTGGACGACCTGGAGCGGCAGCGGATCGTGGCCGAGTGCAAGGCGGCGTTCGCCCTGAACACCGCGGTGTTCGGCGCCCTGGGCGAGGAGTTCCCGCTGAGCGCCTGACCTCCGCCGCGGCGGAGTGCCGGCCGGCCGTCAGCGTTCCAGCAGCACCCGTCCGCCGATCTCCACCCACCCGTGGGGCTGCGGCGCGGTCAGGATCTGGGAGCCCGCGCCCTGGGAGATGTTGAGCGCGCGGCCCAGCCGGTCGGTGAGGAGCAGCGCCGCCGTGCCGGTCGCCTCGTCCTCGTCGTCGCCCCAGGCGCGGGCGCGGACGCGGCCGGCCGCCTCGTCGGTCCAGGCCCAGGCGTAGGTCCTCGCCGAAGGCGCCTCGGGTGCCCGCACCCCGGACGGCGGGACCGGCAGCGCGTCGACCTCGGCCGCCGTGGCGTACCGGCGCAGCGTGTGCGGCGGCGCCCACTCCGCCCGCGCCTCGATCCAGCTGAACTCGCCGTCGAGCCGGACCCCCACCACCCCGGCGGGCGTGACCAGTTCGGGCACGTCCAGCAGCCAGGCCGCACCGACGCACGGGTGACCGGCGAAGGGCAGGCGCAGGGTGGGCGCGTAGAGGTCGACCGCTCCGCGCTCGGGGTCGTCCACGAACACGGTCGCGCCGAAGCCGAGTTCCGCGGCCAGCGCCTGCCGGTCGGCGCGGCCGGGCAGGACCGAGCCGTCGCGGACGACGCCGACCTCCTGGCCGTAACCGCCGTTCGGCCCGCAGAAGACGCGGAGTACGTCGTACTCAGTCCCGGGGGAAGCCAGGGAAGCAACGGGGGAAGTCACGGGGGAATTGAAGCATCGCGGGCGGGCGGGTCCGTCCCGGTCGCGGGCGCCGACCGCCACGGATCCGCTCCGGTCGCGGACGCCCACGGACCCGGCCCCGCGTCACCCCGCCCCCTCCCCTCCCCCCTCCCACCCTTGACCTATCCTTTGCCATTCCTTGGGATCCACGTTGAGCCGGTGAGATCAAGCCGTGTCTGTGATTTTTCCGTGAGAGCCGAATCACCACCCGACCGGGTAGAAGTGAGGTAAGGCTCAGGTAAGTTAGGTCAGCCTCACCACACCGCTTCCCGCTTGGAGCCCGCATGCGTGCCGTCCGACTCACCGTCACCGCTGCCACAGCCGTGGCCGCCCTGACCGCCCTCACGGCCTGCACCGCAAAAAGCGACGCGAAGGACGGCGACGCGATCCAGGTGACCGCCGCCGACTCCACCTGCGACACCTCGGCCAAGTCGGTTCCGGCCGGGCAGGTCACCCTGAAGATCGAGAACAAGGGCTCCAAGGCCACCGAGGTCGAGATCCTCTTCCCGGACGACCGGATCGTCTCCGAGAAGGAGAACATCGGCCCGGGCACCAAGTACACGCTGACCGCGGAGGTGAAGGCGGGCTCGTACGAGATCGCCTGCCGGCCCGGCATGAAGGGCCACGGCGTCCGGCAGAAGCTCACCGTGACCGGCGCCGGCGCGAGTGCCGAGCGGGACCCCGCGCTGGACAAGGCCGTCGCGGAATACCGCCAGTACGCCCAGGACCAGGCCGACGAGACACTGCCGCGGGTCAAGACCTTCACTCAGGCGGTCAAGGCCGGCGACCTCGCGGCCGCCAAGAACGCCTACGCCCTCTCCCGCCTGGGCTGGGAGCGCACCGAGCCGGTCGCCGAGTCCTTCGGCACCATCGACCCCAAGGTCGACGTCCGCGAGGACGGGCTTGAGGAGGGCCAGAAGTGGACCGGCTGGCACCGGCTGGAGAAGGCCCTCTGGCAGGACAAGAAGATCGGCGCCGAGGAGAAGGCCCTCGCCGACCAGCTGGTGACCGACCTGACGGCCTGGCAGAAGCGGGTCGGCACCGCCGAGATCACCCCGACCTCCATGGCCAACGGCGCCAAGGAACTCCTCGACGAGGTCGCCACCGGCAAGGTCACCGGCGAGGAGGACCGCTACGCGCACACCGACCTCGTCGACTTCAAGGGCAACGTGGAGGGCGCGCAGAAGGCGTACGAGCTGCTCAAGCCGGTCGCCTCAAAGAACGACCCGGCGCTGACCGGGGAGCTGGACAAGCAGTTCGCGGCGCTCGACACGCTGCTCGACAAGTACCGCGCGGACAAGACCTCGTACGACTTCGTCTCCTACGACAAGGTCACCGAGGAGCAGCGCAAGGAGCTGTCGGACGCGGTGAACGCGCTCGCCGAGCCGCTGTCCAAGCTCGCCGCCGCGGTCGTGAAGTAGGGGTGCGGGCATGACCGAGACCGGGCGGGCCGACGGCCCCGCACACTCCGAGGGCCGGCCGGACGGCGGCCCCACGCACTCCGAGGGCCGGCCGGGCGGCAGCCCCTCGCGGCGCGCGCTGATCGGCTGGGGCGGTGCCGGGCTCGCGCTCGGCGCCGCCGTGGCCGGCGGCGCGGTCGCGGCGGCCCGTACCGGCGAGGACCCGGATCCCGCCGCCGGCGCGGGCACCGCGGAAGGCTTCCACGGCGCCCACCAGGCGGGCATCGCCACGCCGGTGCAGGACCGGCTGCACTTCGCCGCGTTCGACGTGAAGACCGACGACCGGGCCGCGTTGGTCCAGCTCCTCAAGGACTGGACGGCAGCCGCCCGCCGGATGACCGAGGGCAAGGCGATCGGCGAGGGCGCGTACGGCGGGCCGGCCGAGGCGCCGCCGGACGACACCGGTGAGGCGCTGGGCCTGAAGCCGTCCCGGCTGACGCTCACCGTCGGCTTCGGGCCGTCCTTCTTCGAACGGTTCGGGCTGGCCGGCCGGCGGCCCGCGGCCCTCGTCGACCTGCCGAAGTTCCCCGGCGACAACCTCGACGCGGCCCGCACCGGCGGCGACCTGTGCGTCCAGGCGTGCGCCGACGATCCGCAGGTCGCCGTGCACGCCATCCGCAACCTGGCCCGCATCGGCTTCGGCAAGGTCGCCGTGCGCTGGTCCCAGCTCGGTTTCGGCAAGACGTCGTCGACGACTCCGGGCGCCCAGACCCCGCGCAACCTCTTCGGGTTCAAGGACGGCACCCGCAACATCGCGGGCACCGAGACGGACCGGCTGGACCGGTTCGTCTGGGTCGGGGACGGCGACGGGCCGGCGTGGATGACCGGCGGGTCGTACCTCGTCGCCCGGCGCATCCGCATGAACATCGAGGTCTGGGACCGTACGGCCTTGCAGGAACAGGAGGACGTCTTCGGCCGGGACAAGGGCGAGGGCGCCCCGGTCGGCAAGCCGAAGGAGCACGACGAGCCGTTCCTGAAGGCGATGAAGCCCACCGCGCACGTCCGGCTGGCCCACCCCGACTCCAACGACGGGATCACCGTCCTGCGCCGGGGCTACTCCTTCACGGACGGCACGGACGGGCTCGGCCGCCTGGACGCGGGCCTGTTCTTCCTCGCGTACCAGCGCGATCCCCGTACGGGGTTCATTCCGCTCCAGCGCCGGCTGGCGGCGTCGGACGCACTCAACGAGTACATCCAGCACGTGGGTTCGGCCGTGTTCGCGATCCCGCCCGGCGTCCGGGACGCGGACGACTGGTGGGGCCGGACGCTGCTGACCGAGGAGGCGTAGCCCGTGTTCTCCAACTATCTGATCGGTCTGCGGGAGGGGCTGGAGGCCAGCCTCGTCGTCTGCATCCTGATCGCCTATCTGGTCAAGACCGGCCGCCGGGACGCACTGAAGCCGATCTGGACCGGCATCGGCATCGCGGTCGCCATCGCCATGGGCTTCGGCTGCGCGCTCGAATTCGGCTCGCAGGAGCTGACGTTCGAGGCGCAGGAGGCGCTCGGCGGTTCGCTGTCGGTCGTCGCGGTGGGCCTGGTGACCTGGATGGTCTTCTGGATGCGGCGCACCGCCCGGAACCTGAGGTCCGAACTGCACGGCCGGCTGGACTCGGCGCTGGCCGTGGGCACCGGCGCGCTGGTCGCCACGGCCTTCCTCGCGGTGGGCCGGGAGGGCCTGGAGACCGCGCTGTTCGTGTGGGCGTCGGTGCACGCGGCGAGCGACGGCACCCCGCGCCCGCTGATCGGCGTCGCCCTGGGCCTGGCCACCGCGGTCCTGCTGGGCTGGCTGTTCTACCGGGGCGCCCTGAAGATCAACCTGGCCCGGTTCTTCACCTGGACCGGCGGCATGCTCGTGGTGGTCGCGGCGGGCGTGCTCGCGTACGGCTTCCACGACCTCCAGGAGGCCAACTGGGTCCCGGGCATCGGGAACCTGGCCTTCGACATCAGCGACACGATCCCGCCGGACAGCTGGTACGGCACGCTGCTCAAGGGCGTCCTCAACTTCCAGCCCGACCCGACCGTCGTGCAGGTCACGGTGTGGCTGGTGTACCTGGTCCCGACGCTCGTCCTGTTCTTCGCACCGTCCGGCCTCCGCTCCCGGGGAAGCCGCGCGCAGCCCGCTTCGACGACGGTGCGCGACAAGGTCTGACGGCGCGGGACGCCGGCAGAACCCCGGATTCCGGCAGGCGTTGCGACGGGAGAGAACCCGGCTCCCGGCGGGCCGGGGACCCGACTGGCGGCCGGCCGGGAATCCGAGCGACGGCGGGCCGGGAATCCGGACTGGTCCTCGGCCCGGATCCCCGGCCCGAGAACGAGCCCGGACACCCGGCAGGTCGCGGCCGTCGGCTCCGAGGTCACGGTGCGGGCGCGGCGACGGCACCCGGCACCCGGCTGTCTTCCGCTCCCGGTAGGGTTCGGCTCCGGGAAGGGGAAGGTGACGGCACCTCATGACCAGGAAACGCGGCCCGCGCGGGCTTCGCCGACGTGGCCGGAACGCACTCATAGCGGCCTCGCTGACCGCTCTGTCGCTGACGGCGAGCGGCTGCGTGGTGGTGCACGGCGAACGCGAGGTGCTGCCCGCCACCACCAAGGCGGAGGCAGCGACGGCGCTGGAGGAGTTCACGGCCGCCTACAACGCGGCGGACAAGGCGTTCGACCGCTCCCTGGACTCCGGCCACGTGACCGGCGCACTCGCCGACATCGACGGGGCCCGGCTCAAGGCCGGGCACATCAACAGCCCGGACGGCAACCCCGCGCACGCGCCGCTGAAGCTGTCGGACGCCAGGTTCACCATCCCGAAGAAGGCGGGCTGGCCCCGCTGGTTCGTCGCGGACACCGCCGCGAACAAGGGCGGCAGCAGCCGCTGGCTGTTCGTCTTCACCCGGGGCGATCTGGACGAGCCGTTCCGGGTGGCGTATCTGACGCTGGTCGCCCCCGACGACGTGCCCGAGTTCAAGCTCGACGCGGACGGCTGGGCCGAGGCCGTCCCGGCCGGTTCGGCGGACCTGTCGGTCCCGCCCACGGAGCTGAGCGAGAAGTACACGACGTATCTGAAGGGCGGCGGCTCCGGCTTCGTGGACGGCGTGTACACCAGCGGCTGGCGTGCGGCCCGCACCAAGGAGGCCAGCCGTCCGGGCCTGGTCCGGCAGTACATCGACGAGCCGCTGACCGGCGGCGACTACGCGCCGCTCGCGCTGCGCACGGCCGACGGCGGGGCGCTGGTGTTCTTCAGCACCCGGCACTACGAGAAGCAGACCGCCGCCACGGGCACCTCCGTGCCGACCCAGAACGCGGACGTGCAGGCCCTGACGAAGGGCGAGGTCAAGCAGTCGCTGACGCTGGAGTTCGTCTCCAACGAGGCCGTACTCGACCCGAAGCGGGGCTCCGGGAGCGCGAAGGTCGAGGTGGTGGGCCGGGTCCAGGGGCTGACCTCGGCCCGCGGGGAGTAGGCCCACGCGGAGTAGGCCCACGGCGCCACCGGACCACGTCGACCGCCGGTCGCGTCGGGTCCGACGGGTCGGTGGCTCAGCGGCGCGGCGGCTCAGCGGCGCAGCGGCCAGGCCGTCGCCGCGTGGTCGGTCTCCTCGCCCGCGTGGCGGGCGCAGGCGTCGGTGAGGGCTTCCAGGAGGCTGAGCGGGTCGGGCAGCGGATGCTCCGGGCCGCGCACCCAGCGCACCCGCTGGTCGTCGTCGCCGGGCAGCCGGGCGGGCGGCACCAGCACGTACGAGCCGCGGCAGTGCCAGCGCAGGCCGGGGTGCTCGTCCATGGTCTCGGGGTGGCAGTCCAGCTCGCACGGCCACCACTCGTCCTCGTCCTCGGGGGTGCCGCGGGTGAGGGTGAAGAACAGCATGCGGCCGTCGTCGCTCTCGGCGACCGGGCCGGTCTCGACACCGGAGTCGAGCAGCCGCCGCAGCGCATACCGCCCGGCCGCCAGCGGCACGTCGAGGACGTCGTGCACCATGCCGGTCGCGGTGATGAAGTTGGCCTGCGGCTGGTTGCGGGCCCAGCGCTCGATCTGGGCGCGGTCGGTGGTGGACTGCGTCTGCCAGGCGAACGACACCGGGTGCCGGGCGGGGGTGGGACAGCCGACCCGGTCGCAGGAACAGCGGTAGCCGGGGGCGGGGTGGGCGGCGGGCGCGAGGGGCAGTCCGGCTTGGGCGGCGGCCAGCAGCAGTTCCTCACGGCCGCCGTCGCCGGCGGTCTGTGGCGGGCGGCGGCCCCGCAGCCACTGGGAGAGTTTGCTCTGCCGGCCGGTCCGGCCGCCGAACGTCCCGCTCATCTATCGCCTCGCCCTCGCTTATGTGCGGACAACTTCCCTCATGGTCCCACCATCCCGCGCCGCGGGGGACCGCGGCCCCCGTCCGGGCGGTCCCGGTCAGCGCGGGGCGAGCCCGTTGAGGGCGTAGTCGACCAGGGTGTCGGTGTACGCGTGGGAGATCGGTCCGGTGTGCTGAAGCCAGCGCTGGGCCAGCGGCGACACGAACAGTTCCAGGGCGACGCGCGGGTCCACGTCGGCCCGTACCGCCCCCGCGTCCTGGGCGGAACGCAGCCGGTCGACGTACAGCTGGAGCTGTGGTTCGAGCAGTTTGGCGACGAATTCGCGGCCCAGTTGCTCGTTGACCACGCCCTCGGCGGCGAGGGCGCGGGAGGGGGCCTCGAACCGGGGGTCGAGCAGTTCGTCGACGGTGGCCCGCAGCACCGCCCTGAGGTCGGCGGCGAGGTCTCCGCTGTCCGGGATGGTGTACGGCGCCTGGCCCAGCTCCTGGGCGGACTGCTCGGCCAGGTCGAGGAATGCCTCAAGGAGGACGTCCGCCTTCGCCGGCCACCACCGGTAGATGGTCTGCTTGCCGACCCCGGCACGGGCGGCGATCGCCTCGACGGTGGTCTTCGGGTACCCGACCTCGGCGACGAGCGCGAGGGCGGCGGCGTAGATCGCGCGGCGCGACCGCTCGCTGCGGCGGGTGGTGTCGGGGACGGGCTTGTTGGGCATGGGGTGAAGCTAGCCCATGGCCTCACGCCCCGGACGGCGGCCAGGGGTCTCCCCAGTCGGCGTCCCGGGCCGCCTTGTACAGCCCGCCATGGCGTTTGGTGACCGTCGTACGGACCAGCCGCTCACCGCTCTCGCACAGGTCGAGCAGGACCTGTCCCTTGCGGATCTGCGGACGCCGGACCACGCGGGCGGGCGCCGGTCCGGCCGGGCGGCGGGTGGCGGCGACGTAGCTGAACTTCTCGTCCTCGTACGGCAGCGAGCCGCCCTTGACCTGCCGGTGCAGGGAGGAACGGCTGACCCGGGCCGAGAAGTGGCACCAGTCCGTGCCGGGCGCGATGGGGCAGGCGGCGCTGTGCGGGCAGGGCGCGGCGACGCGGAACCCGGCGCCGATGAGCCGGTCCCGGGCTTCGATGACGCGGGCGTAGCCGTCGGGGGTGCCGGCCTCGACGATCACGACGTTCTGCGCGGCGGCCGCGGCCGCGTCGACGAGGGCGGCGCGGTCGGCCACGGACAGTTCGTTGAGGACGTAGGAGACGGTGACGAGGTCGACGGGGTCGAGGGTGAGGGCCGCGCCGATCCGGGCCCGCAGCCACCGGGCGCCGTGCAGCGCCGGGTCGGCGGCGGCGATCTCCCGGCCGAGGTCGAGCGCGGGCTGGGCCCAGTCCAGCACGGTCACCGGCCGGGTGCCCGCCCAGGTGGCGCCGACCGCCCAGGTCGCGGCGCCGGTGCCGCCGCCGAGGTCGGTGTGGCCGTCCGGCGTCCAGCCGGGCACGGCGTCCGCGAATGCGCCGAGCGCGGCCCGCGCCGCCGCGAAGGTCGCGGGCATCCGGTACGCGGCGTACGCGGCGACGTCGGCGCGGTCCCGCAGGATCGGCACGTCGGTCGGGGTGGCCCCGCGGTAGTGGGCGATCAGCCGCTCAACGGCCGGTCCGGCCTGCGACGGCGGCAGTCCGTCGAGCAGACCGGCGAGCGCGGCCCGGAGCCGTTCGGCGGGACGTACGGGTTGCACGGGCTGCACGGGCTGTGTCACCCGCCGATTGTACGAACCCGTTCCCGGGGTCCGAGCGGGAGTGAGCCCGTGGGGGCCGGAGGCCCGAGGGGCCGCTCCGGCGCGGCGGACCGAGAGCCGCTGTCGTACACGCGTCGTCTCGCGCCGCGCGGTGGGCCCTCCCGTCGTCCCCCGCGACCTGGACGTGGGCCACACGGACCGCTCGTCCGCCCGGCCGGACCTCGCTTCCCCCGGCCCCGGGATGCAGGCGGCCCCGGCCCCGCGGGGCTCAGTCCGCGGCGGGGATACGGCGTATCGCCCGGGCCAGATGGGTCGCGGCGCGGGCCCGTGGGGTGCTGTCCGGTTCGCGCCGGCGCGGGTGCACGGTGTTCGCCAGCAGCACCAGGAAGGTGTCGGTGGCCGGGTCCAGGACCAGTGAGGTCCCCGTGAAGCCGGTGTGCCCGGCCGCGCCGCGCCCCGCCAGCTCCCCCATGAACCACCGCTGGTCGACGGCGAAGCCCAGGCCCGGCGCGGTCAGCAGCAGTTCCGTGAGGTCCGGGCCGAGGATGCGCGCGGGCCCGTACTGTCCGCCCGCCAGCAGCGCCCGGCAGAAGACCGCCAGGTCCCGGCCCGTGGAGAACAGTCCCGCGTGGCCCGCGACCCCGCCCAGCGCCCACGCGTTCTCGTCGTGCACCACGCCCCGCAGCATCCCCCGGTCCGCCTTGGCCCAGGGCCGGCGCTGGTCCTCGGTGGCCGCGGCGCCCGGACAGGGTCCGAACCGGGTGGCCCGCATCCCCAGCGGCCGGGTGATGCCCTCGTGGACCAGGGCGTCCAGGGTGCGCCCGGTGATCCGCTCCAGCAGGAGCTGGAGCAGCAGCATGTTCAGGTCGGAGTAGCGGTACTGCCCGGCCGGTCCCGTCGGTGCCTCCGCGCGCAGCATCGCCAGCCGGGCCGGGTCGTCCGGGCAGTCGTACAGCGGGAGTTCGGGCCGCAGCCCGGACGTGTGGGTGAGCAGCTGGCGTACCGTGACGCCGTGCCGGGCCACGGCCCGGAACTCCGGCAGATGGACGCAGACCGGTGCGTCGAGGTCGAGGGTGCCCCGCTCGATCTGCTGCACGACCGCGACGGACGTGAACAGCTTGGTGAGGGAGGCCAGGTCGAAGGGAGTGTCGACGGTCACCGGCACCCGGGCCGCGGGCGGCAGTTCGACACCGCTGTCCGTCCCGGAGTCGTACGCGCTGTAGCGGACCGCCCAGCCCGCCGTCTCCTGTACGGCGATCACCGGCCCGCGTCCGGCGACCACGACGACACCCGCCGCCCAGGGCCGCGCCCCTCGGGTGAGATCGTGCGCCTCCTGGACGAGACTCTGGAGTTCCGCGCGGTCGAGCCCGGCCCGTTCCGGTGTGCCGACACGCAGTCTCGGCGTGTTCAGTCGTCCTCCCCCATGATCACGGCCGTGCCGGAGCGGACGACGGCCCCCGTTCTCCGCTTCTCCGCGCTCGCGCGTGCGTTCCGGGGAGGGCACGTTCCCATGAAACAGGCCCTGGCACCAGCACGTTTCCACCGGTTGGACGACGGCGGTCGGGGTGCCGGTGCGCTGTCCGGCGGCATCGGCGAGCGGGCCCCGGCCCCGGCAACGCTCTCCCCCGCCGGCCGGTGCACGCGGTCCGCGCGGCCGAGCGGCACCTATGCTCTCAGGTCGTACACACTGTCGAGGTACTCATGAGCGAGGCGGGCTCGAATGGCGGAGCGGAACGTGCGGTGGGGCATCCTGGCGACGGGCGGTATCGCGGCCTCGTTCGCGGCTGCGCTGGTGGATCTGCCGGACGCCGAGATCGTGGCGGTGGCCTCGCGGACCGAGGAGTCGGCGCGGGCGTTCGCGGAGCGGTTCGGGATCCCGCGGGCGTACGGCGACTGGGAGTCACTGGCCCGGGACGAGGACATCGACGTCGTGTACGTCGCCACCCCGCACGCGGCGCACCGGGCGGCGGCCGGCCTGTGCCTGGCGGCCGGGCG
Source organism: Streptomyces sp. NPDC001270 (assembly GCF_042896695.1). Taxonomy (NCBI): domain Bacteria; kingdom Bacillati; phylum Actinomycetota; class Actinomycetes; order Kitasatosporales; family Streptomycetaceae; genus Streptomyces; species Streptomyces sp. NPDC001270. The sequence goes on from NZ_JBIAXM010000028.1 coordinate 114,143, forward strand.
GAACGTGCTGTGCGAGAAGGCGTTCACCCTGAACGCGCACGAGGCCGGGGAACTGGTCGCGCTGGCGCGCGAGCACGGGCGCTTCCTGATGGAGGCGATGTGGATGTACTGCAATCCGCTGGTCCGGCGGCTCAAGGCGCTGGTAGACGACGGGGCGATCGGCGACGTGCGCACCGTGCAGGCCGACTTCGGCCTCTCGGGCCCGTTCCCGCCCGCGCACCGGCTGCGTGACCCGGCGCAGGGCGGCGGCGCGCTGCTGGACCTCGGGGTCTACCCGGTCTCGTTCGCCCAACTGCTGCTCGGCGAGCCGACCGGGCTCGACGCCCGCGCGGTCCTGTCCCCCGAGGGCGTCGACCTCCAGACGGGCGCGCTGCTGTCCTGGGACGGCGGGGCGCTGGCCTCGGTGCACTCCTCGATCGTCGGCGGTACGGCGGTGGCCGCGTCGGTGACCGGGTCGCAGGGCCGGATCGACATCCCGGACGGCTTCTTCAACCCGGAGCGGTTCGTGCTGCACCGGGCCGGGCGCGACCCCGAGGAGTTCGTCCTCGACGCGGCCGACGGCCCCCGGAACACGCTGCGGCACGAGGCGGCGGAGGTGATGCGGGCGCTGCGGGCGGGCGAGCGGGAGTCCCCGCTGGTCCCGCTCTCCGGCACGCTCGCCGTGATGCGCACGCTGGACACGGTCCGGGAGCGGGTCGGCGTGCGGTATCCGGGGGAGGCCGTCGCCGTCTGAGCCGGCGGCCGTCCGACAGCATGTGGCCGTCCGACAGCCCGTGGCCGGGACCGCCGTCCGGCGGACATCGGATTCCGCGGGGCGGATCCGCCGCCTACGCTGCTCAGCCATGACTGACAGGGATTCGAAGATCGCGGTGGTGACCGGCGCCGGGTCCGGTATCGGGCGGGCGGTCGCCGTGGAACTGCTGCGCGCGGGCTGGTCGGTGGCGCTCGCCGGGCGGCGGGCCGAGCGGCTCGCCGGGACGGCGGCGCTGGTGCCGGCGCAGGACTCGCTCACCGTGCGCACGGACGTGTCGCAGCCGGACGACGTGGCCGCGCTGTTCGCGGCCACGGTGGACCGCTTCGGCCGGGTCGACCTGCTGTTCAACAACGCGGGCACCTTCGGCCCCGGCGGCGTCCCGGTCGAGGACCTGCCCTACGACGCCTGGCGGCACGTGGTGGACACCAACCTCAACGGGGCGTTCCTGTGTGCGCAGGCGGCGTACCGGCAGATGAAGGGGCAGGACCCCCGTGGCGGCCGGATCATCAACAACGGCTCGATCTCGGCGCACACGCCCCGGCCGCAGTCGGCCGCGTACACCGCGACCAAGCACGCGCTGACCGGCCTGACCAAGTCACTGTCCCTGGACGGCCGGGCCCACGGCATCGCGGTCGGGCAGATCGACATCGGCAACGCGGCCACCGACATGACGCTCCGGATGGAGACGGGCGCATTGCAGGCGAACGGGGAAGTGGCCCCGGAACCCGTGATGGACGCCGCCGACGTGGCCCGCACCGTGCGGCACATGGCCGAGCTTCCGCTGGAGGCGAACGTGCAGTTCGCGACGGTGCTGGCGACCGCGATGCCGTACGTGGGCCGGGGCTGAGCGGCCCTGCGCGCCGTCAACTCCCCTCGGGCGGACGGAGTTTGATTCTCCGGCCCATTGCGGCCGGTAGTGGACCTGTGCTCAACTTTCCTCCATCGAAGCTTCACACTTGGGGCAACGCAGTTCCGCGGACCACATCGAGGGGGGAGGGGCGGCAGCCGTTCCACCGGGCCCGGGTGGGGGTGGACCTCGCGCAGGCGCGAGGTGCGCACCGGGGGTGGAACGGCTGCCGCGGACGTCGGCCGCCCGGCACCGCTCGACTCTGTCGCGGTGCCGGGCCCGAGCCCGGGGGTGGCGCCGATCAACTCTGTCGCGGTGCCGGGCCCGAGCCCGGGGGTGGCGCCGATCAACTCTGTCGCGGTGCCGGGCCCGAGCCCGGGGGTGGCGCCGATCGGCTCAGTTGCGGTGCCGGGCCCGGGGGCGACGACGGTCGGCGCCGGTCCCGGTGCTGGTCCCGGGTTCGGAGTTCGCTTCGGCCCCCGCCGCTCCCGCCGCCTGAACCGCGGGCGCGGACGCCGCCGACCTGCGGCGGCGCAGCGCCCAGACGCCCGCGCCGAGCAGCGCGACCGTGCTGGCCGCGCCCTCCAGCAGACGCCAGGACGAGGTGCCCTTCGACGTCGCCGCGGCCGCCGACGCTCCGGCGGCTCCCGCGGCGCCGCGCGCCGGCTGCGGGCTCGCCTGCGCGCCGCCTTCGCTGAGCGGGTCGACCAGCACACCCACCGGCTGCGCCGCGGCGCCCTTCCCGAAACCCCAGTCGAGGAGCGCCGCCGTCTCCTCGTACACGGCGTTGCTGCCGGCCCCCGGGTGCATCACGGTGACCAGCAGGGTGCGCCCGTCCCGGGTCGCGGCACCCGTGAAGGTGTTGCCGGCGTTGCTGGTGTAGCCGTTCTTCACCCCGATCAGGCCCTCGTACCGGTCCAGACCCCACGCGCCCGTGAGCAAGCGGTCGGTGTTCTGGATCTGGAACGTCTTCTTGCCGCCCGCCGGGAAGTCGGCGGTCCGGGTGGCGCAGTAGCCGCGGAAGTCGGCGTCCTTCAGCCCGTGCCGGGCGAAGACCGTCAGATCGTACGCCGACGACAGCTGCCCCTCGTGGTCGAAGCCGTCGGGGCTGACCACCCGGGTGTCCAGGGCTTGCAGGTCCCGCGCCTTGGCCTGCATCTCGGCGACCGTCTTCGCCACCCCGCCGTTCATGTGGGCCAGCACGTGCACCGCGTCGTTGCCCGAGCGCAGGAACACGCCCTGCCACAGCTCCTCGACGGTGTAGGTGATCCCTGGCTTGATCCCGACGAGGCTGGAACCGGACGGGATCCCGGCCAGGTCATCGTCGGTCACCTTGTGCCTGTCGGTACGGTCGAACTTGCCCAGCACGGTGTCCGCGAACAGCATCTTCAGCGTGGACGCCGGCGCCAGCCGCCGGTGTGCGTCGTACGCGGCGAGCACCTCTCCGCTCTCACGGTCGGCGATCAGCCATGAGCGTGCCGTGAGCTTCGCGGGCAGCCCGGTGGCCCCGCGGACCTGGACCCCGGAGCGGGCCAGCAGCTCACCGCCGATCACGGCCGGACTCGCGGCGGTCGCGGGAGCGGCGGCGGACAGGGGAAGGGCGGCGGCCGTGAGGCCGAGGGCGGCACGCCGCGTGAGCCGGGAACTTTCGCGCATCCCAGGGACCGTACACGCAGTCCACGGGGCGTCCGCGGCCGAGGAGCCGCATCGAGCCAGGAATTTGCTGTTTTATGAAAATCCCAGTCCGGCACCTCGCTCACTCAGCCCTCGCACATCCTCCACCCAGGAAGATTCCTGCCCGGCTTCGGCCGCAGGCACAGCGGCGGCACGGGGGTCGGCCGCGGGCACGGCAGCGGCACAGGGGGGTCGGCCGCGGGCGCGGCGGCGGCTCGGCGGTCGGCCACGGACACGGCGGCTCGGTCACGGCGGGCCGGGCCGCGGTGGCCCGGCCGGGCCGCTCACCTGCCGAGTATCCGGTCGACCTCGGCCAGCTGCCCGGCGGTGAGCGGCCCCTTCACGATGGCGCCGGCGTTCTCCTCCGCCTGGGCGACCGTACGGAAACCCGGGATCGGCACGGTACGCGGGCTGCGCGCCCACAGCCAGGCGAGGGCGCCCTGGGCGGGCGTACGGCCGTCGCTGGTGAGGACGGAGCGCAGCGCGTCCACGCGGGCGAGCCACCGCGGGTCGGCGCCGGAGCCGTCGCCGCCGAAGCCCGGCAGCCAGGCGGGCGGCCTGCTGCGGATGTCCCCGGCGGGCGGCGGCCCGTGCCGCTTCCCGGTCAGCAGCCCCATGGCCAGCGGGCTGCGGTTGACGCTCGCCAGGTCCGACTCCGCACACAGCGTCAGGAGTGCGGGTGCGTCGTGGAAGACATTGAGCGTGTGCTGGACGGCCGTACAGTGCGGGCCCTCGGCGAAGAGGGCGGCGCGGGCCGGGTCGTCGGTGCTCCAGGCGTAGGCGCGGATGAGTCCCTGGGCCACGAACTCCTCGCACAGGTCCCGCAGTTCGGCCGCCCGGGCCAGGTGGGCGTGGCGTCGGGGCGTCGGCGTCGGACAGGTGCAGTTGTTGAAGTGCTCTCCCGGCTGAAGCCGGGAGATTCCTACCTACCTTGCGGTGGCGGGCTTGACGCGACGAGCGCGCCTGACGACTGCCCTTCCGGC